>NZ_JAFFPK010000060.1 GCF_017590215.1 Clostridium sp. CCUG 7971 | reverse complement strand
TGCTGCATCAGGCTTTCGCCCATTGTGCAATATTCCCCACTGCTGCCTCCCGTAGGAGTTTGGACCGTGTCTCAGTTCCAATGTGGCCGATCACCCTCTCAGGTCGGCTACTGATCGTCGCCTTGGTAAGCCGTTACCTTACCAACTAGCTAATCAGACGCGGGTCCATCCTGTACCGCCGGAGCTTTGATAAGAAAGCCATGCGACTCTCTCATATTATCCCGTATTAGCATACCTTTCGGTATGTTATCCGTGTGTACAGGGCAGGTTACCCACGCGTTACTCACCCGTCCGCCGCTCTTTCCCGAAGGAAATCGCTCGACTTGCATGTGTTAGGCACGCCGCCAGCGTTCATCCTGAGCCAGGATCAAACTCTTAAATATAAGTTTTGACTTGGGCTCAGATACTGTTATATATCTGGCTTTATGTTTGTTTGGTTGTTTCAAATTCTATAAATTAACCTACTGTTTAATTTTCAAAGTTCATTTATTCTTGTCCGTATCTATTGGACAAGTAATAATATACTATATATTAAACAGTAGGTCAATACTTTTTTTAAAGTTTTTTAAATATTTTTTTCATATTCTTTTCTAAGCTTCTCTATTATCTTTCTTTCTAGCCTAGAAACGGTCATTTGAGATATTTCTAAATCTTTCGCTATTGTTGATTGAGTCTTATCTAAGAAGAATCTATCCTTAAATATTTTAGTTTCTAATTCATTTAAATTCTCCATAAATTTATTTACAAAATCTTTTTGTTCTATATTTCCAAAGCTACTTTCTTCTTGTCCTATTTTATCTATAAGAGTTATATCTTTATCTTCAGAATCATCATTACTTGAAGAATCTAGAGATATCGGCTGGTATCCATATGAAGCTTCCATAGCTTCTAATACATCCTCTTCACTACATCCTATATAATTAGCTATATCTTTTACCTTAGGGTGTCTCTTATTCTCTTGCTCTAAAGCAACTTTAGCTTCACTTATTTTCTTGCTTAACTCTTGTACACGTCTAGGTACTCTCAAAGTCCACACTTTATCTCTAAAATACTTTTTTATTTCTCCTATTATAGTTGGAGTTGCAAAGCTAGAAAATTCATATCCTTTTTCTATATCATACCTATCTATAGCATATATTAGTGCCAATGAAGCAACCTGATATATATCTTCAAACTCAACACCTTTATTTATATACTTTTTCGCTAGCAAGTTTACTAAATATAGATGCCTTTCGATAAGAGTGTTTCTAAGTTCTTTGTTGTTCTTATCTTTACTATATATCTTAAATAGCTCTTTTGTATCCATATTTAGGTAATCTGTAGCACTAGCTACATTTTTCATTAAATATCAACTCCTAAATATTTAGTCATCCTTACTATTGTACCTTGGTTTTCTTTTGACTCTATACTTACATCATCCATTAATGTTTGTATTATAAACAGTCCTAATCCATTTTCTTTTGGATTCTCTAAATCAGGTTGAACTGCATTTTCTATGTCATAACCTTTACCATTATCTTGAATTTCTATAGTAAGTCCATTTTCTAATATGCTAAATGTTATATTGAATACATTATCATTACTATGCTTAATTGCATTAGTACAAGCTTCTGACACAGCTACCTTCATATCTTCTATATCATCTATTGAAAAACCTATTTTATTAGCTATTCCTGAAGTAGTTAGTCTTATAATACCTACATATTCAGGATTTGAACTTATTTCCATTTTTATAGTTTCACAAGTCAAAGCTTATCCCTCCACTTTAAATATTTTATCTAGACCTGTTATCGTAAAAATCTTTTTAACATTACTTTTAGGATTAATTATATATATTTCTTTATCATTAGTTCTTAATTTCTTAAGTACACCTATCATTACTCCTAATCCAGTTGAATCTATGTATTCTAAACTAGAAAGGTTAATTCTCATATCTACCACTTCTTGTTCTACTAAACCGTGTAAGTATTCTTTTAACTTATCCGCTGTAGATACGTCTAGTTCACCTTCTAAATTTATATCCCAAAAACTATTTTGTGAATCTAATTTTGAATTTATATTTATCGACATTGATAAACCTCCTTAGCATCTAATTATCTCTTCATGAATTTAAATACTTTTGTTATACTCGTAACTCTACTTGCTATATCAACTATATCTTCTGTATTTTTCGCTATCGATGCTACATTTTCTATAGTATCATTTATATATCTTTCATTATAATCTACTATTCTACATGCTTTTTCAACAATTTGTGTTGCAGTTTGTAATAATTTACTTAAATATATAGCTACTATTAATGCTGATACTCCTATTAAAACAGCCCCTATCTGCCATCCCATTGCATCCATTAATTATCTTCTCCCTCATCCTCAAAAGTTCTACTTATTACTATTTCATCTTCAGATATTTGTATATCATCTTCAGTAATATTTTCATCTATTAAAGTGTTTATCTTTTCTTTTACACCATCAAAAGTTTCTTGTAGAACATCTTTTGGATTATCTTTTACTTCTTCAAATTTTTCTTTAGCTTCTCTTCTTAATTCAGAACCTTTTTTAGGAGCAAAGAATAAGCCTGCTATAAATCCTAAAAAAGCACCTAATAATAGATATTTTCCTTTTTTATTACTCATAATACATTCTCCTCTTATTTAAAATTTTTATGTATTAGATTATGCAAAAAGAATAGGATATTATCCTATTCTTCCTCCATATTTATTTTAGCAATGGAAACTACATTAACTTCGTCGTTAGTTTTCATTAACTTAACTCCGCTTGTTACTCTTCCGAATAGTGAGATTTCATTTACTCTTAATCTGATAAGTACTCCATCTGAGTTTATTATCATCATCTCGTCATCTTCATTTACCATTTCTGCTCCAACAAGTTTTCCTGTTTTCTCAGCTATATTATATGTCTTTATACCTTTTCCAGCTCTTATTTGCGTTCTGTACTCAGCTATATCTGTTCTTTTTCCAAATCCATTTTCACTAACTACTAATAAATCTGTACCTTCATCGCATAGGTTCATTGATACTACTTTATCATCTTTTGATAAGCTTATACCTTTTACTCCCATAGCAGTTCTACCCATATATCTTATATCATTTTCGTCAAATCTTATAGACATTCCATTTTTAGTAACTAAAAGTACATCTTTATTTCCATCTGTAATCTTAACATCTATAAGCTCGTCATCTTCTCTTAATCCTATAGCTATAAGACCAGATTTATTTATATTTTTAAATTCTTCACGTTTAGTTTTCTTAACTATACCATTTCTAGTAGCTAGTAATAAATATTGATTAGTATCATTTTCATCTATTGCTATTAATGTTGCTATTTTCTCATTAGGTCCTAATTGAAGTAAGTTTACAATAGCAGTACCTTTAGCTTGTCTCTTTCCTTCAGGAATTTCATAAGCATTTAATTTAAATACTCTTCCCTTATTAGTAAAGAATAATAATCTACTGTGAGTAGTTGTACTTACAAGATGTCTTACAAAGTCTTCTTCTCTAGTAGTAAGAGCTGCAATTCCTCTTCCACCTCTATTTTGACTCTTATAAGTATCTGCTGGAACTCTCTTGATATAACCGAAGTGAGTAAGTGTTATAGCTATTTCTTCATCACTTATAAGGTCTCTCATATCTATTTCGCCTTCAGCATGTGTTATTTCAGTTCTTCTCTCATCGGCATAATTTTCTTTGATTATCATCATTTCTTCTTTTATTACATTAAGAAGTAATCTTTCATTAGCTAATATCTCTTTTAATCCATTTATTTTCTTGATTAATTCTTCATATTCAGCTTCAATCTTATCTCTTTCAAGTCCAGTTAATCTTTGAAGTCTCATATCAAGTATTGCTTGTGCTTGAATTTCAGATAATTTAAATTGTTCTATTAATCCAGCTTTAGCTTCCTGTCCAGTTTTTGAACCTCTTATTAACTTAATCACTGCATCTATGTTATCAAGAGCTATTTTTAATCCTTCTAATATATGAGCTCTTGCTTCTGCTTTATTTAATTCAAACTTAGTACGTCTAGTAACTACATCTTTTTGATGTTGTACGTAATGATATAATATTTGCTTAAGATTTAATACCTTTGGTTGTCCATTTACTAATGCAAGCATTATTATACTAAATGTATCTTCCATTTGAGAATGTTTATAAAGATTATTTAATACTATATTAGCATTTGCATCTCTCTTAAGCTCTATAACTATTCTCATACCATTTCTGTTACTTTCATCTCTAAGGTCAGATATCCCCTCTAGCTTCTTTTCTTTAACTAATTCTGCTATTCTTTCAACTAATTTAGCTTTATTAACTTGATATGGTATTTCAGTTACAACTATTTGTTGTTTTCCTTTTGCTAATTCTTCTATATATGCTCTAGCTCTAACCTTAACTTTACCTCTACCAGTTCTATAAGCTTCAGCAATATTTTCTTTTCCCATTATTATTGCTGATGTTGGGAAGTCTGGACCTTTTACAAATTGTATTAAGTCCTCTACTGTAGCTTCTTCATTATCTATTAAATGAATTGTTGCATCTATAACTTCACCTAAGTTATGAGGTGGTATTGATGTTGCCATACCTACTGCTATACCATTAGATCCATTTACTAAAAGGTTTGGGTATCTAGCAGGAAGTACTGAAGGTTCTTTTAATGATTCATCAAAGTTTGGAGTAAAATCAACTGTTTCTTTATCTATATCTCTTAATAACTCTAAAGATAACTTACTCATTCTAGCTTCAGTATAACGCATTGCGGCAGGTGAATCACCATCTACTGAACCAAAGTTACCATGTCCATCAACTAAAAGTCCTCTAGTTGAGAAATCTTGAGCCATTCTAACCATTGCTAAATAAACTGCACTGTCTCCATGTGGATGGTACTTACCTAGTACGTCCCCAACAATACGGGCAGATTTTCTGTATGGTTTATCTGGTGTTAAATTTAATTCACTCATTGAATATAATATTCTTCTATGAACTGGTTTTAGTCCATCTCTTACATCAGGAAGTGCTCTACCTGCTATAACGCTCATAGAGTATTCTATATAAGATTGTTTCATCTCTTCTGCTATTTCAATAGGGAGTATTCTATTATTTTCTTCCATGTATACTCATCTCCTCTCTATATATCCAAGTTTCTAACGTATTTTGCATTTGCTTCTATAAATTCTCTTCTTGGCGCTACCTTATCCCCCATAAGCATAGAGAATACTTCATCTGCCATAGCTGCATCATCTACAGATACTTGAAGCAATGTTCTTGCTTCAGGATTCATAGTAGTCTCCCATAGCTGTTCTGCATTCATCTCTCCAAGACCTTTATACCTTTGAAGTTCTACACCAGTTCTTCCAATTTGCTCTAATAATTGTTCTAATTGAGCATCAGAATAAACATAATGTTCTTTCTTTTGTTTTTTTACTTTGTATAATGGTGGTTGGGCTATATACACATATCCATTATCTATAAGAGGTCTCATGTATCTAAAGAATAATGTTAATATTAATGTTCTTATATGAGCACCATCGACATCGGCATCGGTCATTATAACAATTTTATGATATCTAGCTTTTTCTAAATCAAAATCATTACCAACTCCACATCCAAATGCAGTTATCATATTTTTTATTTCATCAGAAGATAATATTTTATCTAATCTAGACTTCTCAACGTTTAATATCTTCCCTTTTAGTGGAAGTATTGCTTGAGAGTGTCTATCTCTTCCTTGTTTAGCAGAACCACCGGCAGAATCCCCTTCGACTAAGAATATTTCACTCTTAACAGGATCTTTTTCAGCACAGTCAGCTAATTTCCCTGGCAATGATGTACTTTCTAATACACTTTTTCTTCTTGTTAATTCCCTTGCTCTTTTTGCAGCTTCTCTTGCTCTTTGTGCTCTAAGACCTTTATCTACTATGATTCTAGCAGTTGTAGGGTTTTCTTCTAAGAAAGATCCTAATTCTTCTACAGTTACGCTATCTACTATACCTCTCATTACTGTATTACCTAATTTAGTTTTAGTTTGACCTTCGAATTGAGGTTCTGAAAGCTTAACAGATACTACTGCAGTAAGACCTTCTCTTATATCTTCACCTACTAAATTTGGATCACTCTCTTTTAAAAGCTTATTTCTCTTAGCATAATCATTTACTGTTTTTGTAAGAGCGGCTCTAAATCCAGCTAAGTGAGTACCACCTTCATGTGTATTTATATTATTAGCAAAAGAATATATGTTCTCTGAATAGCCGTCAGTATACTGCATTGCTAACTCTACAACGCAATCTTTCACTTTTTTATCTATATAAACTATCTCTTCATGAATTCCAGTTCTAGATTTATTTAAAAACTTAACGTATTCAACTAATCCACCTGTATAATGGAATTCCTTTTTCTTTTCTTGATCTTGTCTTTTATCTTCAAATACTATTTTTATACCTTTATTTAAGAATGATAATTCTCTAAGTCTATGCTCTAAAGTTTCGTATTTAAATTCAACCTCATCAAATATAGTCGCATCCGGCATAAAGCTTATTATAGTTCCTGTATTTTTAGCTTCTCCTACTATCTCAAGATCATTTGTAGGTATACCTTTTTTATAAGATTGTCTATATATGTTTCCATTTCTATGAACTTCTGCTACTAGCCAATCAGATAATGCATTAACTACAGAAACCCCAACTCCGTGAAGTCCACCAGATACCTTGTATCCTCCTCCACCAAATTTTCCTCCTGCATGAAGTACCGTTAAAACAGTTTCTAGTGTTGATTTTCCTGTTTGTGGATGTACTTCTACAGGGATACCTCTACCATCATCTGCACACGATATACTACCATCTTTATTTATTGATACATATATTTCATAACAATAACCTTGTAATGCTTCATCTATAGCATTGTCTACTACTTCATAAACTAAATGGTGTAAACCTCTAGGACCTGTTGAACCTATATACATACCAGGTCTTTTTCTAACAGCCTCTAACCCTTCTAGTACTTGAATCTGACTTGCACCGTATTCTTGTTTCATTTAGATTCCTCCATTCTCTATACTAATAACGCTTCCTTGCTTGATATTGAAAATAGTAGTATTAGCTTTATTGAATATATTTTTATGTGAAACTTCGGCAGTAGTTATAAACATTTGAACTACACTTAAGTTATCTACCAATAGTTTTTGTCTTGTTTCATCTAATTCACTAAATACATCATCTAAAATCAATATTGGATATTCTCCAACTTCATTATTGATTAATTCTATCTCTGATAGCTTTAAAGAAATTGAAGCTGTCCTTTGTTGACCTTGAGATCCATATAATCTTACATCTAAATCATTTATAAAAATGTTTAAATCATCCTTGTGTAATCCATATTTAGTTGTACGTGTTTCCATATCATGCTCTCTATTAGATGAAAGTTTATCTAAAAATTTATTATATACACTAGCTACTGTATCTTCATCATTTATATTAATTTGATTTTTATATGTAATTGATAATTTTTCAATTCCATCAGTCAACTTCTCGTGCATATTTTTAGATATAATAGCTATCTTTTTTATAAAATCTCGTCTTAATATATAAATATAACTACCATATTGAGCTAAACTCTCGTCATAAACATCTAGCAAAGCTTTGTCTATATACTTACTTTTTAATAACTGATTTCTTTGAAATAAAATTTTATTATAACTAGTAAGGTAATTATAATACTTCGGCATAATCTGACTAATTTCCTTGTCAATAAATAATCTTCGTTCTTTTGGTCCCTCTTTTACAAGTCTTAAATCTTCAGGTGAAAATATCACAACGTTGATGTTTCCAAGTAATTCATGGATTTTTTGAATATGAATTTTATTTACTTTAATGCCTTTTTTATTTTTTCCAATAGCAACCTCTATTAAACCATTTGTATGCTGAGTTGAAAAATTTCCTCCAACATATAAATTTTCGCTATTAAATTTTATAATCTCCTTGTCCTTACTAGTTCTAAATGATTTTCCAAATGCTAACATATATATAGATTCGACTATATTAGTCTTTCCTTGACCATTTCTTCCCACAAGAAGATTTACTTTTTTATTAAATTCTAAATGCAAATTATCGTAGTTTCTGTAATTAACTAATTGTAAGCTATTTAGTCGCATAAAAGGCGCTCCTTTTTACACTACTTTGATTTTATTGCCTTCAACCTCTACTATATCTTGAGATCTTAGTTTTTTTCCTCTTCTAGTTTCTAATTCACCATTTACTGTAACTAAGCCTTCTTGGATTAAATACTTAGCATGTCCACCAGTTGATGCAATATCAGCTAACTTAAGAAATTGGTCTAACTTTATATATTCTGAATCTATAGTTATTTCAATCATCATTAGTTCCTCCTAATCTAAAATCTAACACAATGTGCTAAAAGTATATTATATCATAAAATTACTTACAAAAACCCAACTTTTATTTAGTTGGGTTTGATGTCTGTACTATATATTTGATGATATTCTTACCGGAAGCAATAAATAAGTATATTTAATTTCGTCCGCAGGTTTTATTATACAAGGATTTACATTAGTCGTAAATTCTATGAATATTTCTTCACTATCTATATTTTTTAATCCCTCTATAAAATATCTAGAGTTAAAGGCTATGTCTAAATAATCTCCTTCTAATTCTAAAGAAACCTCTTCATAGACATTACCTCTATCTGTATTAGAAGTTATTGCCATAGAGTTATCTCTTATTGATAACTTTATTAAGTTATTCTTCTCTGATTGAGATAATAACGATGCTCTCTCAATACTATTTAAAAGTTCTTTTGTATTTAACTTAATTTTTGAGTTATGTTCCCTTGGCAGTAATTTTTTATAATCAATAAAATCACCTTCAAGAAGTCTTGTTATTATTTTTGTGTCGTTAATGATAAATATTGCATTTTTATCATCAAATCCTAATTTAACATCTTCATCAGAAGATAATAAACTATTTACATCTGTTAAAGTTTTTCCAGGTATTATAACTTTAGCATCATTTGTTATATTGTCAACTTTACAACTTCTAACAGCTAATCTATATCCATCTATAGCAACTAAACTTATATCTCCATTTACAATTTCAAAAAGTTCACCCATTAATACAGGTTTCGTTTGATCTTGAGATATAGCAAAAACTGTTTGCTTTATCATATTTTTCAGTAAGTCTTGAGGTATATTATATAAATCCTCCTTATTTACTTCAGGTAATCTTGGAAATTCTTTAGCTGAATCTCCTTTTATTTTAAATCTAGAGTTTACGCAATTTATGTATACATTATTTTCAGCATCTGTTTCTATTTCAACAAATGAATCAGGTAGTTTTCTAATTATATCCCCAAAAAGTCTAGCGTTTACTACTATTTCACCTTCTTGTATTACTTCAGCTTGTGTATAAGTTTCAATTCCTATCTCTAAATCATATCCAGTCAGTTTTAATTGATCATTTTTAGCTGATAATAATATACCTTTTAATAGATCTAATGTTGTTTTTCCATTAATAGCTTTTTGAGCAATACCTATTTTATTCGCTAAAAGTTTTTGATTACAAATTATTTTCAATGTGGATAACCTCCTTGTGGCATTTATATATAAAAATAAATAAAAAAATTAGTAGTAATAGTAGTAGGTGTTGTTGATAATGTGCATAAGTAGATGTACCCAAATAATCGCAAAGATATCAACATGTGTATAAAATGTTAATATCTCTGTGAATGGAAATCTAATATTTTGTTAATAAAATTTAGACAAAAAAACTATAAACACGACATCAACACCATATCCACAGACAATTGTTTATAAATTATCCTTTTAAATCTGATATCATTTTATCTATTTTAGTCTTAATTTCGTCATTTGATTGTATATCTTTAACAATCTTATCGTGGGCATGAATAACTGTTGTATGATCTCTTCCACCAAACTCGTCTCCTATTTTAGGTAGAGACAAGTCTGTAAGTTCTCTAGTTAAGTACATAGCTATTTGTCTTGGATAAGCTATTGATCTAGTTCTCTTTTTCGAGTTGAAGTCTTCCATTTTAAGGTTAAACACAGAAGATACTTTTTCTTTTATTCTATTTACTGTAATTTCTTCATTTTTTGATGTAGTTATAATATCTTTTAATGCTTCTGATGCAAGCTCAAAAGATATTGTTCTATTAGTAAGAGAAGAATATGCAATTACTCTAGTTAGGGCACCTTCTAATTCTCTTATATTAGATTTAATATTTTTAGCAATATAAGTAGTTACTTCATTTGGAACGTCAATGTTTTCCATTTGAGCTTTTTTTCTAAGTATTGCTATTCTAGTTTCGAAATCAGGAGCTTGTATATCTGTTATAAGTCCCATCTCAAATCTTGATCTTAATCTATCTTCTAATGTAGGTATCTCTTTTGGAGGTCTATCACTAGAAATTATTATTTGTTTATTTGCCTCATGTAATGTGTTAAATGTATGGAAAAACTCTTCTTGAGTTCTTTCTTTTCCAGCAATAAATTGAATATCGTCTATTAATAAAATATCTACATTTCTATATTTGTTTCTAAATTCTTCATTTCTATCATCTTTTATTGAATTTATAAGCTCATTTGTAAATTTTTCAGAAGACACATAAACAACCTTAGGATCCTTTTTTTGTGTCATTATATGATGTCCGATTGCATGCATTAAGTGAGTTTTACCTAGTCCAACGCCTCCGTATAAGAAAAGAGGATTGTACGCTTTAGCAGGAGATTCAGCAACTGCAACGCATGCAGCGTGAGCAAATCTATTACTGTTACCTATTACAAACGTATCAAATGTATATTTAGGATTTAAATTTGGATAGTTCTTTTTTACATTAGATGTCTTGTTTTCTTCACCTAATCCCTCAATGTCTTTTTCATTTAAAACAAATTTAATATTGTATTTTTTTAATGATAGCTGGTTTATAGAGCTTTCTATTAGATTTAAATACCTATCTTCTAGTATTCCCTTAGTAAAATCGTTAGGAACTAAAAGTATTAAATCGCTCATATATATTTTTAAAGGTACTATTTGCTTGAAAAAAGCATTAAAACTAGGAGGAGATAACTCTCCTTTGATTAATTGTAGTGTTTTGTCCCATAAAGAAACTATATCCATAATATAAACCTCCGAACAGAATAATTAACATTTTCCACAAAGTTATTAACAAAAAACGCAAAATTTTATATAAATTTTACATAATAATAAAAGTTATGGATAACGATGTGGATAATATATTAATAACAAAAATTATTCCTTAAAAGTAAAAAGATATAAACAATATGTATATAAAGTTATAAATAGTATCAATATATAATAAATGTAGATTATAACTAAAGTATTATCTTATTAGTTATAAGTTATTCACATTTATATCCACAGCTTGTGTATAACCTTGATAAGTTAGTATATGTAATTAACATTTTCCACAAGTATATTAATAATATCAGAATAAATGCCAAACTTCAATATTTTATACTCAATTTATCCACAATATTAAGTGCTTGTTGATAAATTAGTACACAATAGTATTTCCTTATATATATATCGAAATATATCGAAAAATATCGACAGAATACAAAGACTTATCGACAATTATTTTAGGTCTTTATTTGTATAAAATATGTGTAAAAATAAATCATCTATTAATAGAAGAACATTTGTTATTTCAACAGTTCAAAAACACATTGACAACAAATATAAAAGCATTTATAATTGTATGTGTTATGTTTACTTTGAGGGTAAAGTTATTATTTTTAATAAACGGAAATAAAATCTGAAAGGCGGTGCAATAAATGAAAAGAACTTATCAGCCAAAGAAAAGACAAAGAAAGAAAGAACACGGATTTAGAAAAAGAATGAAAACTTCTAACGGAAGAAACGTGTTAAAGAGAAGAAGAGCTAAAGGAAGAAATAGATTAACTCATTAATAATTAAAAAAGGCCACTAAAAGTGGCCTTTTTGTGTAGGAATTTATATTAGAGGCTGTGTTTATGGAGGATTTAAGATGGACTTTAAAAATACAAAAGGTTTAAAAAAAGACTCTGATTTTAGGAAAGTGTATAAACACGGCAAGTCTTTTGCAAATAGATATTTAGTAATGTATATACTTGAAAATAAATCAGATTCTAGTAGAATAGGAATTTCGGTATCTAAAAAGGTTGGAAATGCGATTACTAGAAATAAACTAAGAAGAAGAATAAAAGAATGTTATAGACTAGATATTGATGAAAACGTTAAAGAGGGTTTTGATATAGTTTTTATAGCCAGAGTTTCAAGTAAGGATTCTGAATATAAAGATATAGAAAAGTCTATAAAACATTTAGCTAAAAAGTCTAATATTATAAATATAAAAAAATAAAAATGTTTTAACAGGAGGTTTTGAATTTGAAAAGGATAACTTTTATATTAAGCCAACTAAATGAATATTCTTCTAAATTATGTATTTATCTAGTTAGGTTTTATCAAAAGTTTATATCTCCACTTAAAGGACCTACCTGTAGATTCTATCCAACGTGTTCGCAATATTCATTAGAAGCCTTTAAAAAGTACGGTTTTTTTAAAGGTATGTTTTTAACAATAAAAAGAGTGTCAAAATGTCATCCATTTCATCCGGGAGGCTATGACCCTTTAAAATAAAATAGATAAGGTACTCTAGGAGGTAGAGAAATTGAACTTGATAAGTAATTTATTAGGAGACGTCCTAAGGATAATATTTGAATTTGTTCAACAATACGGTTTTGCAATAATAATATTTACTATATTTGTAAAGTTATTATTATTACCACTAACTATTAAACAAACAAAGTCTACAAAAGCAATGCAAGATATGCAGCCAAAAATGCAAGAAATACAAGAAAAGTATAAAAATAAGCCAGAGAAGCAACAACAAGAAATAATGAATCTATACAAAGAATATAAAGTTAACCCATTAGCAGGATGTTTACCACTATTAATACAAATGCCAATATTAATAGCATTATTTAATGTATTAAGAGAACCTGTAACTTATGGAGTTTTCGCTAGTCAAGCTGCGTTTACAAATGCAGATGTAGGATTTTTATGGATACAAAGTTTAACTAAGCCAGATTATATATTAGCTGTACTTTCAGGGGCGAGTACGTTTGGAATGCAAATGTTAATGATGCCAAAGGATCAACAACAAGGTTCAATGAAAATCATGACATATGTTATGTCTGGTATGATGCTATTATGGGGATTCAAATTCCCAGCAGGTCTTACATTATACTGGACTGTAGGTAACTTATTTGCTATAGCTCAACACTACTTAATAATGAATCCTTTAAAAGCTAAACTGGCTAATTCTAAGGAGGAAGTAATAGATGAGAAGAAGCCTAGAAATAAAAAGTAAGAACCAAGAAGAAGCATTAAAAAAAGCATTAGAACAACTAAAAGTTAAAGTCGAAGACGTAGAAATTGAAATTTTAGAAGCTCCAACAAAAGGGTTTTTAGGATTTATAGGTTCTAAAGAAGGTACATACAAATTTACAGTAGTTGAAAGAGAAACTGATTTAGCACATGAATTTGTAAGTAACATACTTAAAAATGCAAATGTCGAAGCTAATGTTAATGTTAGCCAAGAAAATAATTTAATCAAAGTGAATATAGAAGGTAAAGAAGCAGCATGTTTAATTGGTAGAAGAGGGGAAACTCTAGATTCTATACAATTTTTAACAGGACTTGCTCTTAACAAAATAAACAAGGATTCTAATATGAGGGTACTTGTAGATATCGAGAATTATAGATCTAAAAGAGAAGAATCTCTAGTAAGATATGCAAATAAAGTAGCTAGAGAAGTAGCTAAAACTAGAAAAACTAAAAGGCTAGACTATATGAATCCTTATGAAAGAAGAATAGTTCATTCTGCTCTTCAAAATGACAAGTATGTAACTACATATAGTGAAGGAACTGATCCATATAGAAGACTAGTAATAGAGTATAAAAGATAAAACTTAACCTCCTAGATAATAGGGGGTTTTATTTTTGTTATTTATTTTATATAATGTTAAGATTAAGGAAACAATTAAAAGTAACGAATATTAATTTGAAAATTTATATACTAAGAGGTGATAAATTTGTTTATAGATGATACTATAGCAGCAATTGCAACAGCACCAGGTGAAGGTGGTATAGGAATAATAAGAATTAGTGGAGAGAGATCTTTAGAGGTTGCTCAAGAGATTTTTAAATCTATGTCGAATAAGTTAATAAAGGACTATAGACCAAGAACACTAATATACGGAAATATAGTTGATAATGAAAATGTAATAGATGAAGTTTTACTAGCTTATATGAAAGGTCCAAACTCATATACAGCAGAAGATGTTGTAGAAATAAATTGTCACGGTGGATTTATATCAGTTAAAAAAATATTAGAACTTATATTATCGAAAGATGTAAGATTAGCAGATGCTGGAGAATTTACAAAGAGAGCATTCTTAAATGGTAGAATAGATTTATCTCAAGCAGAAGCGATTATAGATGTAATAAAAGCAAAAACGGATACGGCTCATGATGTTGCTCAAAGTCAATTAGAAGGTTCTTTATCTAAAAAAATTAGAGAATTAAGAGGAAATGTAACCGAAGTTTTAGCTCACTTAACTGTTTCAATAGATTTCTCTGAAGAAGATGTTGAAGAAATAACGTATAAAACACTTAAAGATAAAGCACAAGCTCTAAAAACTGAAATAAAAAAATTATATGATACTGCCGAAAGTGGTAAAATATTAAGAGACGGATTAAAAACAGTAATAGTAGGAAAACCAAATGTAGGTAAATCATCATTACTTAACTCTATATTAGGAGAAAATAGAGCTATAGTTACAGATATAGCTGGTACTACAAGGGATGTTATAGAGGAATTTGTAAATATTAAGGGTATTCCTTTAAAAATAGTAGATACAGCGGGTATAAGAGAAACGGAAGATATAGTTGAAAAAATAGGTGTCGAAAAATCTAAAGAATCTATAAGTAGTGCCGATTTAGTTATAATGGTGTTAGATGCATCAAGAAAATTATCTGAAGAAGATATAGAGATATTAGAAAACCTTAAAAGTAAAAAATCAATAGTTTTACTAAATAAGACAGATTTAGAACAACAAATAGAAATAGATAAAATAAGAAAATATGTCGATAGTGAAAGTATAATAAAAATATCAGCACTAAGACATGAAGGAATAGAAGAATTACATGATAAAATAGAATCAATGGTATACAAAGGTAGTGTGAAACATTCTTCTAATTTAATGATTACAAACTCTAGACATAAAGATGCATTATTAAAAGCATATGAATCTATAAATGATGCTATAAATGCAATAGATCAAAATATGCCATATGATTTCATAGAAGTTGACTTTAAAAACATATGGGATTACCTAGGATATATAAACGGAGATACAGTTAGAGAAGATTTATTAGATACGATATTTGCCAACTTCTGTATAGGAAAATAAAATTCGCTTCGCTTAAGCCATTGCATGGACGATACTCTTCATATCGCCAACGACCTAAAGTGGATCGCCCACACGTGGCTCAGAAATCAGGTACGTTACTCAAACTTAAAATATATATAATGTTTATCGTGAAACATTAATGTTTAACAGAAAGGATATTAACATGATAAATTTCAATGCAGGAAAATATGATGTAATAGTAGTTGGAGCAGGACATGCTGGATGTGAAGCTGCTCTTGCTACTGCAAGAATGGGACATAAAACATTAATTGTAACAATGTCTTTAGATTCAATTGCCCTTATGCCATGTAACCCATCAGTAGGTGGAACAGGAAAAGGTCAATTAGTAAAAGAAATAGATGCTTTAGGCGGACAAATGGGTATAAATGCAGATAAAACAATTATACAAAGTAGAATGTTAAATACTGCAAAAGGACCAGCGGTACACTCATTAAGAGCACAAGCAGATAAGTTTAAATATCATACAGAAATGAAAAGAACTATAGAAGATGAACCTAATTTAGATGTAGTTATGGATGAGGTAATTGATATAGTACATGAAGATAATGTTGTTAAAGGTATTGTAACTAAGCTTGGATGTATATATGAATCAAAAGCAGTTATACTTGCAACAGGAGTGTACTTAAACTCTAAAATATACATGGGAGAGGTTTCTTTCTATGAAGGACCTAACGCATTAGGATATGCTAAGCATTTAACTGAAGGGTTAGTTAAGCTTGGATTAAATATGAGAAGGTTTAAAACTGGTACTCCAGCAAGGATTCATAGAGATAGTATCGATTTCTCAGTTATGTCTATCCAAGAAGGAGATGAAAAAATAACTCCATTCTCATTTTTAACTGAAGATTTAAAGATAGATCAAGAGCCTTGCTACTTAACAAGAACTAATATAGGTACACATGATATTATAATGAATAACTTAAATAGATCGGCAATGTATAGTGGTAAAGTAGAAAGCACAGGAGCTAGATACTGTCCATCTATAGAAGATAAAGTTGTTAGATTTAATGATAAAGAATCACACCAAATATTTATAGAACCAGAAGGTATGGATACAAAAGAGATGTATATTCAAGGTATATCTACAAGCTTACCTTATGAAGTACAGTTACAAATGTATAAGAGTGTAGCAGGTCTTGAAAATGCAAAAATAATGAGGCCAGCTTACGCAATAGAATATGATTGTATAGATCCGACTCAATTAAAGATAAGTCTTGAAATTAAAGGAGTAGAAAATTTATTCAGTGCAGGTCAATTTAATGGTACTTCAGGATATGAAGAAGCAGCAGCTCAAGGACTTATAGCTGGTATAAATGCAGCACTAAAAATAGAAGGAAAAGAACCTTTTGTTTTAGATAGATCTGAAGCTTATATAGGTGTTTTAATAGATGATTTAGTTACAAAGGGAACTAATGAGCCATATAGAATGATGACTTCTAGATCAGAGTATAGATTATATTTAAGACAAGATAACGCAGATATGAGACTTACTCAAAGAGGATATGATATAGGCTTAGTTAAAGAAGAAAGATATCAAAGATATTTAAATAAAAAAGCAGAAGTTGAAAAAGAATTAGAAAGATTAAAACTGAAAGAGTAACTCCTAAAGAAGTAAATCATTTATTAACAGAAATGGGAGCATCAGAAATAAAAGTAGGTTTATCTTTATACGATTTCTTAAAACGTCCAGAAGTAACATATGAACTAATCCAATCTATAGGAAAAGGTGCAGATGAAAATGTTTCTGATGAAGTTAAAGAACAATGTGTAATAATGACAAAGTATGAAGGATATATAGATAAGCAATTAAAACAAATAGATCAGTTCAAAAAGCTTGAAAATAAAAGATTACCAGAAAAAATAGATTATCTATCAATAGATGGTCTTAGGATAGAAGCAAGACAAAAACTTGATGCTATAAGACCTATATCTATAGGACAAGCGTCTCGTATATCAGGGGTTTCTCCAGCAGATATATCAGTACTTCTTATATACTTAGAGCAAATGAGGAGAACTAGAGGAGGAAAAAATGAGCAATAGAGACATATTAGCAAAAGGTCTTTGTGATTTAGGAATAGATGTTAATGATAAGATGCTAGATAATCTAAAAGTATATAGAGATATGCTAGCGCATTGGAATCAACATATGAACCTTACAGGTATAGTTGAAGAAAAAGAGGTATATATAAAACACTTTTTAGATTCTATATCTGCTGTTAAAAATGGATATGTAAAGAACGGAATGTCTTTAATAGATGTAGGAACTGGAGCAGGGTTTCCAGGACTACCTTTAAGAATATGTCTAGAGAATTTAGAAGTTACATTACTAGATTCATTAAATAAAAGAATAAACTTTCTACAAGAAGTTTCTAAAAGTGTAGGAATTGATAATATAGAATATATTCATGGTAGAGCTGAAGATTTCGGAAAATGTGAAGAGTATAGAGAAAAATATGATATCGCTACAGCAAGAGCAGTAGCCGGTTTACCAGTCTTAATGGAGTTTTGTATTCCGTTTATTAAGGTTGGAGGACACTTCGTATGCTTAAAAGGTCCAAATGCAAACTTAGAGTTAGAGGAGTCTAAGGCGGCTATGGAAGTTTTAGGGGTTGAATTTATCGAAAAGATAGATGTCAAACTTCCTGAGTCAGATTTAAATCATAATATTTTAGTTTTTAAAAAAGTAAAAAATACGCCAGAAAAATATCCTAGAAAAGCAGGGAAACCAAGTAAAAATCCTATAAAATAAAAATCTATTTAGGTCGAAATTAGTTATTTCCTGAGAAATAACTAATTTTCTACCAAAAAAGAAATAAAATAGAAGGATTATATAGGTATATGAAGAAATATTATATTCATATATCTAAATGCGTATTAATTTGTAGGGAACTACTTAAATTTTAATATATTTATATCTATATGAGAGAGGGATGTTATGGAAGAGAAAAGAGTTATGGAGATACCAATAGAACAAATAGTTCCAAATCCATATCAACCAAGAAAGGTATTTTCACAGTCGGCATTAGAAGAACTAAGTAATTCTATAAAGGTTTACGGGATACTTCAACCTATAACAGTTAGAATGAAAGATGATAAATATGAATTAATTGCAGGAGAAAGAAGGCTAAGGGCTGCTAAATTAGCAAAACTTGAAGCTATTCCAGTTATTATAAATAATATGTCTGATGAATCTTCTGCAGTATTAGCATTATTAGAAAACTTACAAAGAGAAGACTTAAACTTCATAGAAGAGGCTATGGGTTATGAAAACTTAATAAGAGAACATGATTTTACACAACAACAATTAGCTGAGAAGCTTGGTAAAAATCAATCTACTATAGCTAATAAGCTTAGAATATTAAGACTTTCAAGTGAGATAAAAATAAAGCTAGTGGAAAATAATTTAACAGAAAGACATGCTAGAGCTTTACTTAAGTTACCAAGTGAAGAGTTAATGAAGGAAGTTTTAGATAAAGTAATAAAAAATGAGCTAACTGTAAAGAAAACAGAAAAGTTGATAAAGGATATCCTAGAAGATCTAGAAGCTCCTAGTGAAGCTGATAAAAAACAAAATGTAAAAGGTTCTATGGCTATAAGAATATATTTAAATACCATGAAACAAGCCTTTGATGCAATAATAGGTACAGGAATTGAAGCTAAGTATAATGAAATAGACAAGGGAGATTATATGGAAGTTGTTGTAAAGATTCCTAAAAAGTAAAAAGGTTACTGCATGCAGTAATCTTTTTTTAAAATAGACAGGGGGGGAAATCTTATGATCAAAGTTATAGCAGTATTTAATCAAAAAGGTGGAGTTGGTAAAACAACTACAAATGTAAATTTAAGTGCAAGTATGGGAAAAATGGGGAAAAAAATATTAGTGTTGGATTTAGATCCACAAGGAAATACAACTAGTGGATATGGAGTAGATAAAAATTCTGTTGAAAATACTATTTATGAAGTAATGTTAGATAGTTTAGATATAAGAGAAGCTATAATAGGTACGGAATTTGATAATGTTGATATAGTTGCTGCTGCAACTGAGCTATCAGGCGCAGAAATAGAATTAACAACTATGAAAGATAGAGAATTTATATTAAAAAATGCATTAGAGCCTATAAGAGAAGAATATGATTATATATTTATAGACTGTCCACCATCTTTAGGTATGCTTACTATAAATAGTCTTACTGCTGTAGATAGTGTTTTAATACCGATACAATGTGAGTACTATGCATTAGAAGGAGTTAGTCAACTGATGGAAACTATAAAGTTAGTAAAATCTAGACTAAATCCAAGTTTAGATATTCAGGGCGTAGTGCTTAGTATGTTTGATGGGAGAGCAAACCTATCTATACAAGTTGTAGAAGAAGTAAAAAGATATTTTAAGGGAAGTGTTTATACAACGCTTATACCTAGAAATGTAAGATTAGCAGAAGCACCAAGTCATGGCAAACCAGTAATTTATTATGATTCTAAATGTAGAGGTACAGAAGCATACATGGAACTAGCAGAAGAATTTATAGATTTAGAGGAGGACATAATATAATATGGAAAAGAAAACAACTAAAAGAACGAATAGACTAGGTAGAGGTCTTAGCGCGTTAATACCTGATGCAAAAGAAGAAATAGATCAAAAGGATATTGTAAACATTGAATTAAGCAAAGTATATCCAAATGAAAGCCAACCAAGAAAAATATTTGATGAGGAAAAAGTAAAAGTATTATCTGATTCAATAAAACATTATGGAGTATTACAACCAATAGTTGTTAAACCAGATGATAATGGGAAATATATGATTATTGCAGGTGAGAGAAGATATAGAGCATCTAAAATGGCTAAAAAGAACGATATACCTGCTGTAATAAAAGATATACCAATGAGAGATATAATGGAAATAGCTCTTATAGAAAACTTACAAAGAGAAGACCTAAATTGCATGGAAGAGGCATTAGCATATAAAGGTTTAATAGAACACTATAATGTAACTCAAGAAGAAATATCAGAAGCTGTAGGAAAAAGTAGACCTCATATAACTAATACATTAAGATTATTAAATCTTAGTGAACCAGTTGCAGAGATGGTAGAAAGAGGATACTTAACTGCAGGTCATGGTAAAGCACTACTTAGAGTTGTTGATTTAGATTCACAATTAAGTTTAGCTAATAAAGTTGTGGAAGAAGAACTTTCAGTTAGAGTTACAGAAAACTTAGCTAAAAAAATATGTGAAAGTGGCACTGAAGAAGTTATAAAAAAGGAAAAAGAAAAAGATATATTCATAGTAGATGTAGAAGAAAGACTTAGAAATATATTTGGAACGAAAGTAAATATTTCAAAAGGAAAGAAAAAAGGAAAAATTGAGATAGAATACTATAATGACGATGACTTAAATAATATAGTATCTATGTTACTTGAAGAAGCATAGAGAAAGGAAACCTTATATGATTTATTTAGACAATGCAGCAACGACATATCCAAAGCCAGATAGGGTTTATAATGCAGTAATGGATTGTATGAAAAACTACTGTGCTAATCCAGGAAGAGCAGGCCATAAATTAGCTATGAAAGCAGCAAGAGAGATATATGATGCAAGAGAAAATATAGCTAAGTTGTTTAATATAGATAACCCAATGAGTATAGTATTTACTAATAATGCTACGGATTCTTTAAATCTAGCTATTAAAGGTGTAGTAAAAAGTGGAGATCATATAGTAACAACAAGTATGGAGCATAATTCTGTAATAAGACCTATAAAATCTTTAGAAAAGCATGGAGTAGAAAATACTATAGTTAAATGTGATAAAGATGGATTTTTAAATATAGAAGATTTAAAAAAAGCGATAAAACCAAACACAAAGTTAATAGTTACAACTCATGCATCAAATGTATGTGGAACAATAATAGATATTAAATCAGTTGGAGATATTGCTAAAGATAATAATATATTATACTTAGTAGATGCATCTCAAACAGCGGGAGTATATGATATAAATGTAGCTAAAATAAATGTGGACATGATAGCTGCTCCAGGACATAAGTGTCTATTAGGTCCTCAAGGAACAGGTATTTTATATATAAGAGATGGATTAAATGTTAATATCCTAAAAGAAGGTGGAACAGGAAGTAAATCTGAAGAATTATTCCAACCAGAATTATTACCGGATAAATATGAGTCAGGAACTCATAATACTCCAGGAATTGTAGGATTAAATGAAGGTATAAAATTTATATTTGAAGAAGGTATAGAGAATATCAGATCTCACGAAGAAGAATTATGTCAATATATGTTGAATAAGTTAGAAAACGTACCAAATATAACTATATATGGACCTAAAGATAGTAAAAAAAGAGCTGCTGTTATATCTATAAATATAGATAATATAGATTCTGGAGAAATAACATTTTTATTAGATAGTGAATATGATATAGCCACAAGGTCAGGTATACATTGTTCACCTCTAGCTCACGAGACTCTTGGAACATTAGAGCAAGGGGCTGTTAGGTTTAGTTTAGGATACTTCAATACAAAAGAAGATATAGATAAGGCTGTTAAAGCTCTACAAAATATATCAAATAATAATCGATAAAAAAACCTGAGGTTATGATGGAATAATTTACCATTATAGCCTTATTTTTTACAAAAAATAGTAAAAAAACTAGCAATTTATAGAAAACAAACGAATAATGTAAAACTTTAAAAATAGTTAGTGTTTTTAAGATAAATATAAGTTATAATCATATTATAAGAAAATGTTTTCAAGGGGGAGCTATATGGAAATTCTGAGTTTAGGAGAGAAGATAAAAAAGTTAAGGAAAGAAAAAAATATGACTTTAAAAGAATTAGCAGGAGATAGGATTACAGCAGCTCAAATAAGTCATATAGAAAGAGATAAATCACATACTAGCCAAGAGCTACTAGATTACTTAGCTCAAAGATTAGGAGTTAGTGTAGATTATCTTATAGAAACCAAAGAAATGCAATCTAAAAAAATAACAGATAACCTAATACTTCAAAGTGAAGTTTATATTAAGTGTAATGAATTAGAAAAAGCAGAAAGACAAATAAATGATATATTAGACATATGTAAAGAATTCAATTTAACAGACAACTACGGAAAATGTAATTTGTTATTAGGAAATATAAACTTAAAAAGAAAAAACTACTCTCTTGTAATAAATAATTTTGAAAAAGCATTATATTTCTTTATAAAAAATAATGATAAAGAAAACATATTTAATTGTTATTTAAATATAGGAAATGTATATATGATAGAAGAATTTTATAAGGGTGCTATAAGTCAATTTAATTTTGCAGAAGAAGTACTAGAAGAAATTCAACTAGAAGATAAGAATATACACAGAAATTTATACAGCAAAATGGCTTGTTCATATATAAAATTAAATGACCCAGAAAAATCATTAGAATATATAGAAAAAATAAATGAAATAGAAAACCAAAAAAATTTAAAAGAAGAAGTAGATATGATTATCTTAAAAGCAAATAATCTTTTAAGCGTAGGAAGACATGAAGAGTCAAAAGTATACTTTAAAAGAGCTCTAGAAATCTTAGAAAAAGAAGAAAATAAAACTGGCCTGGCTAATGTATATTCATTAATATCTGACATATATAAAAATATGGGAGATAATCAAAAATCTCTAGAATATTCACATAAAGTTTATAGTATAAAACAACATGACGAAGATGAATATGCTGTAAATAGTTTATTAAAAATAATAGAAGCTCATATAGATAATGATGAATACGAATTAGCTAAAAAATATTGTAAAATAGCTTTAGCATCATCAATAAAATATAAGAATAAATTTAATGAATATAAAGTTCTTAAATACTATTCACAAATGTACAAAAAACAAAATGAGAATGTAATGTCTATAGAGTATTTATCTAAGTGTATAAGTATAGTATCAGACTTAGGTAATGAAAAAATCCTAGC
This sequence comes from Clostridium sp. CCUG 7971, assembly GCF_017590215.1. Taxonomy (GTDB): domain Bacteria; phylum Bacillota; class Clostridia; order Peptostreptococcales; family Peptostreptococcaceae; genus Faecalimicrobium. Next base: position 11,698 of record NZ_JAFFPK010000060.1, on the reverse strand, counting down.
AGATTTATATATAGAATTAGGACAATTATATACTGATATATCAAAAGAAAAAGAATTAGAATACTACCAAAAAGGAGTATCTATGTATAAGAATTTAGAAATAATATAAAAGGCTCTTTAATAAAGAGTCTTTTTATTTATATAAATTTGTAAAATAAAAAGACTAGGTTAATCTATATGGTTATAGAAATAATCTATAACAGATAAAATTATATCTATGATAGAATAAATTGAAATAAGTTTAAAGAGAGGGGTAAAGTTATGTTTATAGAAGTAGATGCAAGAGGATTAGGTTGTCCTAAGCCAGTTATAAATACAAAAAAAGAACTAGATAAAATAGAACAAGGAATAGTTGTTACTACAATTGATAATAAAATAGCAAAAGAAAATATACTAAAATTAGCAAACTCGCTAAACTGTGAGACAAAAATACTAAAAGAAGAAAAAGATTTAATTACTATAGAGATAAAAAAGGGAGAAAATGTTATAATAGAAGAACCTAAAAAGGAACAATTAGAAGATAAATGTATATTTATATCTTCAGATAAAATGGGTCAAGGAAATGATGAACTAGGAGAAGTTCTTATAAAGGGGTACATATATACATTAACAGAAGCTAAACCTTACCCAAAACACATAATACTTGTTAATTCAGGTGTAAAACTAAGTGCACAAAATCCTAGTACTATAGAAAATCTTAAAATACTAGAATCTTCAGGAGTAGAAGTTTTATCTTGCGGAACATGTTTAGATTACTATAATTTAAAAGAAGATTTAAAAGTTGGTTCTGTTACAAATATGTATACAATAGTGGATATAATGAATAATTCATCACAAACTATATCTATATAATTAGTTTATTAGGCTACATAGGTTATATGTAGCCTTAATTTAAATATAAAGTGACAATATAAGTAATTAAGAAAGAGGTAATAAAATGAACGAAATGTACATAGTATCATTTAACTCAACGCATCATGCTATAAAAACAGATAAGATATTATCAGAAAATGAAGTTACATCAACTACACTTCCAACACCTAGAGAGATAACTGCTAGTTGTGGTATATCAATAAGATTTTTATATAATGATATAGATAAAGTATCTAATATATTAAAAGATAATAATATAGAATATAAAGGAATATTCCATATAAAAAGATTAGAAGATGGTAAAAAAGAAGTTAAAAAAATAGACTAAAAAGGAGTGAATATTTATGCCAATGGATCTTAAGGTTGGTAATGTTGTTGAGATGAAAAAACAGCATGCTTGTGGGTGTAAAGAATTTGAAATAACGAGAACAGGAATGGATATCAAGATAAGATGTATACAGTGTTCTAGATTAATTATGCTGGATAGAGAAACCCTTGAAAAGAGAATAAAAAAAATCATAAAATAAGGTCAAAAAAAGAATAAAGTTAGTATCGAAATGATATTGAGTTTGCTATAATTAAATTGAGGATAACATTTTCAGGGGGTGCCTTAATTATGGCTATTAAATTTGCAAGTAGGATGGATGGATTGAAAGGGTCAGAAATTCGTGAGATTTTAAAACTTACGGAGAAACCAGGAGTCATATCTTTCGCTGGTGGACTGCCAGCTCCAGAATTATTTCCAGTTGAGGAAATGAAGAAAATATCAACTTTAGTTCTTGAAGAATCAGGAATGGAAGCGTTGCAGTATACAACGACAGAAGGATTTCCACCTTTAAGAGAGCATATAGCCGATAGAATGAATAGCAAAAGTAAAACAAATATCACAAAAGACGATATATTAATAACTAATGGATCGCAGCAAGGATTAGACTTTGCAGGAAAGGTGTTTTTAGATGAAGGGGATGTAGTCTTGTGTGAAAGTCCATCATATTTGGGTGCTATAAATGCATTTAAATCTTATTGCCCTAAATTCATTGAAGTTCCAACCGATAATCAAGGTATGATTATGGAAGAACTAGAAAAAATACTAGACAAAACTGAAAATGTAAAAATGATTTATGTAATACCAGACTTTCAAAACCCTACAGGAAGAACATGGCCATTAGAAAGACGTAAAAAGTTTATAGAAGTAATAAGTAAGTATGAAATACCAGTAATAGAAGACAATCCATATGGAGAATTAAGATTTGAAGGTGAAAGCCTACCGTCTTTAAAATCAATGGATAAAAAAGGATTAGTAATCTATCTAGGAAGTTTCTCAAAAGTATTTTGTCCAGGTTATAGAATAGGCTGGACATGTGCGTCACCTCAAATCCTAAGCAAATTTGTATTTGTAAAACAAGGAGCAGATCTACAAGCATCAACTATATCCCAAAGAGAAGTCAGTAAATTCATGGACATATATGATTTAGATAAACACGTAGAAAAATTAAAAGCTGTATATAAAAATCGTAGAGACTTAATGTTAAATACGATGAAAGAAGAATTTCCAGAAGGGTTAGAGTATACTCATCCAGAAGGCGGTCTATTTACATGGGTACAATTGCCTGAATATTTAGACTCTAGAGAAATTATGAAAGAGTGTGTAGAAAATAGCGTTGCATACGTGCCAGGAGGATCATTCTTCCCGAATGGAGGAAAAGAAAACTGCTTTAGATTAAATTACTCTAATATGCCTAATGAAAGAATAGTAGAAGGAGTAAAAAGATTAGGCATTGTTTTAAAGAAATACATGAAAGAGGAAGCAAAAGCTTAAATGTTAATATAAAATCAATTACTTTATAAATACATATTTAGAGTAATTAAAGATGATAATTAGCATCTTATTAATTTGAGATGCTAATTATCATTTTTTGAAAATTATAAATTATAATATTATAATTTTCTTATAATAAAAAAAGGTGGTCTGACGACCACCCTTTTTGGGAGATTGGGATGAAATATATTTAAGTTATGGGGCTATATAACTATATTATTATCCAACATAATTAAATATATACGTATCAATTACAAAAAAAGCTGTAATAATATTAGAAGAGGTGTAAATTCAAATTGACATTTACATAAAGTGATGATAAAATGTGTAGGTATGAGATTTAAGTCTCATTTCTCTGCTCTACTTAGTAGAGCCGTTAAGTCCAAAGGGAGGTGAATTATAAAATGAGAAATTATGAATTAGTTTTCGTAGTAAAGCCAAATGCTGATGAAGAAGCAAGAGAAGCTGTACTTAACAAAGTTAAGGAAGTTGTTGCTACTGAAGGTGAAGTTGTTAAAGTTGACGTATGGGGAACAAAGAAATTAGCTTACCCAATAGCTAAGTTTACTGAAGGTCACTACGTATTAGTTAACTTCAACGCTGGTGTAGAAGTACCTAAAGAAATAGATAGAAACTTAAAGATAAACGAAAACGTAATAAGACACATGATAGTTGTTGCTTAATAACTAGTTTTATTATGTAAAAGGCGGTGTTATTATGAACCATGTTGTATTAGTGGGTAGATTAACTAGAGATCCCGAGTTAAGATACATCGCGGGAAGCGGAACTCCTGTTGCTAACTTTGCAATAGCTGTTGATAGAGAATTCTCAGGTAAAGATGGGAAAAAAGAAACTGACTTTATAGATATACAAGTTTGGGGTAAATCTGCAGAGAATTGCGCTAACTATATAGGTAAAGGAAGTTTAGTAGCTGTACAAGGTTCTATAAGAATCGATAGCTACCAAAATCAAGCTGGAGAAACTAGAAGAGCTACAAGAGTTAATGCTAACAGAGTACAATTCTTAGATACTAAAAATAAATCTGAAAGTTCATATAAAGGGAATCATCAAGGATTCGAACCGAACTTCGAACCAAGTTTTGAGCCAAAAGGACTAGATCCTCAAGGATTCCAAGCTATAGATGATGATGATATCCCATTCTAGAAAAGGAGGGAAATTTACTATGATAAACAAAAAGAGACGTAAAAAGAAAAGAGTTTGTCAATTCTGTGCTTCTAAAGATGCTAGAATAGACTACAAAAACACTCAAAGATTAACAAAATACGTAACTGAGAGAGGTAAAATATTACCAAGAAGAATCTCTGGAACTTGTGCTAAGCACCAAAGAGAGTTAACAGTTGCTATAAAGAGAGCTAGAAACATAGCACTTTTACCATATACATTAGACTAAGAAAAGGACGAGCCCTATGGCTCGTTTTTTTGTATATCGGGTTAAATCTTCTATGATTTATGATATAATGTTTATATATTAAGGAGGGGGCAACTTTGAGATTAGATAAAAGTTCAGATATAACCAAAAATGTAAAAATAATGGAATGGATGAAGACAGAATTAATACTAAGTTTAGGGGATTTATTTAATTTAATCTTCAAGGGTGTAAAGCCTTTAGATGAGGCTCTTCAAGACACTTTAGCAAATATTATTATGATAACATATCTTTTAGGAAAAAGATTGGGTATAAGTTTTACAGAGATAGATTATAAGGTAAAAGAAAAGATAAAAATAGGAATAGATGAGAACCATAGTGTAGAAAGTTGGTATGGGGATTTATCTAATCTGAAAAAACATATGGATAATAAGGAGTGATTCTAATTTGAGTAATAAAGTAAGGCTATCACAAGCATCAATGATAGTTACATTAGGAATAATATTATCTTTAGTAACAATGTATGTGCCAATGCTTGGCATATTAAGCTTAGTGATACCAGTGCCTTATGCAATGATAAGTACACTAACAGATAATAAGTACTCTTTTCTATCATTGGTGGCTACATTTTTTGTACTTATGTTTGCAGTAAATCCTATTTATTCTGTAAATATATGTATATTGAAGGTTTTACCAGCAATAGCTATAGGTAGCATAGCTAGGGAACACCTAAAACAAGGAGAAGTTAATAAATTTGAACCAATATATATGGGTATAATAGCAAATGTAGTATGTGTCATTATTTTCTTCTTAATATCAAACTCAATATTTGGAAGAAATATATTAGAAGATTTTATGACAGTTATGAAAGAAGGTATGACTACACAATTTGAACTTTTCAAAAAAGCAGGGGTGGACCTAGGAGAAGGAGTTAATGTTAGCAGTATGGTAGATCTTACTAGAAACATGCTTCCAACTTTACTATTTTTAATAGGTACAATATTATCTTTTATAACTTACTACGTTGAAGTATTCATTTTAAAAAGGGTAAAAATAGTGAATTTACCGTTACCTAAAATATCAGATTTTTATTTACCAGGAAATGCAGTAACAATATCATTTTTGTTATATATGGTAGTTTTACTTGCAGACATTATAGGTATAAATATGCATACAGAGTTAATAATGCTTAACTTGCAGTTTGTATTTAATTTTATGTTTATGATCCAGGGAATATCAGTTTGTATATACTTCTTTAGAAAATGGATTAGACAAGGTGCAGGAAGAATGATATTAACATATGGATTAATTTTAAGTTTACTTGGATTTATGGGAGTATCTTTCGTTGGAATGCTAGATAGTATAATTGACTTTAGAAAGGTAAGAAGCTACAAATCCACTTAGGAGGGTAGAAATGAGGAATAAACTAACCTTTAAAATGAATATGCCAGAAATAAATTTATATATAGTTATTATAGGTATAGCAAGTACTATACTACTTTTTTATAACGTATATATAGGCTGTTTATTTTTCTTCGGTTTTGTATATATAGTTGCTCACAATTGGAGAATAACTAATATCAGGCGAAAAGAATGGACTAATTATATTCAGAATTTATCATTAGATATAGATGAAACTACTAAAAAAGCTATATTAAACTTGCCTATACCTTTATGTATACTTGAGTTTGATGGAAGTATATCTTGGTATAATAGTAAGTTTAATGATATGGTAGAATCACCAGAGTTATTAGGTGTAAATATTGACAATATAGTCAAAAATCTAAATCTGAGGAAAGTCCTTAATGAAAATAAGGAGATGTATACTGATATAAAATATAAGGATAGAGAGTATACAATTGTTTATAATGTAATAAAAAATGAAAAAGAAAAAAATGCGAAATATTTAATGATGCTGTATTGGTTAGATAAAACAGATCACTTAAATCTTCAAAAACAATATGAAGATGAGAAAAATTCAATGATGTTAATCCAAATTGATGGATATGAAGAAGTATTAAAAAGTACAGAAGAAGACAAAAGACCATTAATAAACGTTGAAATAGAAAAGATGTTAACATCTTTAGAAACAGAGACAAAAGGTGGACTAAAAAGAACTTCAAAAGATAAATTTGTTCTTGTTATGAATAAAAAAGAACTAAAGAAATTAGAATGTGATAAGTTTTCTATATTAGATAAGATAAGAAAAATTGACTATGGAAACAATCTCCCAGTAACGATAAGTATGGGAATTGGAATAGATGGCGATACAGTAAATGAAAATCTAAAGCTTGCATCTGGAGCTCTTGACCTAGCATTAGGTAGAGGTGGAGATCAAGCTGTTATAAAAACTAAAGATAAATCAGTATTCTATGGAGGAAAATCAAAAGCCATAGAAAAAACAACAAAAGTAAAATCAAGACTTATAGGCCATGCATTAAGAGAGGTAATTTTAGAAAGCGAAAATATATATATAATGGGACATAAGTACCCTGATATGGATGCAATGGGGTCTGCCGTTGGTATTTATGATATATGTAAATCGTGTAATAAATTTGCCAATATAGTGTTAGAAGAAAGTAATGAATCTATTGAAGAATTTACTAAAAGGTTAAACTCAATGGATTATTATAAAAACATGTTTATAGATCAAGATACTGCTATAAAAAATTGTACAAAGAATACTTTAGTTATAGTAGTCGATACTCATAGACCTAACCACACAGAATGTGAAGAACTACTAAATATATCAGATAAAGTTGTTGTTATTGACCACCATAGAAGAGGTGTAGAATTTATAAATGACACGGTGTTATTATTCCATGAGATATATGTATCATCTACTTGTGAGATGGTTACAGAATTAGTTCAATATATGGAAGATAATGTTAAAATAAATAAACTAACAGCAGAAGGATTGCTTGCAGGTATAAGTCTAGATACAAAGAATTTTGCATTTAAAACTGGTGTTAGAACGTTTGAAGCAGCTTCGTACCTTAAAAAGGTTGGAGCAGACACTGTAGAAGTTAAAAAGTTATTTAACTCAGATATAAAAGACTTTATAACAAAAGCAGATATAATACAAAGTAGTAAAATAATTGATAATAATATATGTTTAGCATACTCTAATGTAGAAATAGATAATATAAACATAGTTATTGCACAGGCTGCAGATGAATTACTAAATATAAGGGATGTAGAAGCATCTTTTGTTTTAGGTAAAAAAGGCAACAAGATATTTATAAGTGCAAGATCATTAGGTAAAATAAATGTACATGTCCTTATGGAAAAGCTAGGCGGAGGAGGTCATATAGATATGGCTGGTGCCCAAGTAAAGGACGTTTCACTTCAAACCGCATATAAAATGGTGCAGGATATAATAGAAGAAAACCTAAAGGAGGATAAATAGATGAAAGTTATATTATTAAAAGATGTAAAAGGAACTGGAAAAAAGGAGAAATGAAAGAAGTAAGTGATGGATACGCAAGAAACTTTTTATTCCCTAAAAAATTAGCAGTGGTAGCTGATAATACATCAGTTAAAGAATTAAAAGAGAAAAATAAATCTCAAGAAATAAAGGCTCAAAAAGAATATGAAGCAGCAGTAGAACAAGGAAAGAAAATGGAAGAAATGAACGTAGTTATCTACTCAAAAGCAGGAGAAGGCGGAAGACTATTTGGTTCAATAACTTCAAAAGATATAGCAGAACAATTAAAGAAGCAACATGGAGTAGAAGTAGATAAAAGAAAGATATCATTAGATGAGCCGATAAGAGTATTAGGTTCAAGAAAAGTAGATATAAAAATACATCAAAAAGTAACAACTACAGTAAGAGTTGATGTAAAAGAAAAACAATAGTCTAAACACTTGAGGTGATAAAAAATGGAGGATATGACTAGAATTCCTCCACATAGTGTGGAATCAGAACAATCTATATTAGGTTCTATATTACTTGATAAAGATGCTATGATAACAGTCAGCGAGACTATAAGACCAGATGACTTTTATAAAGAAGCACATAAAATTATATATGAATGTATGATAAAGTTAAGTAATAAAGGTGAACCTATAGATTTAATAACATTAACAGAAGAATTAAGAAAACAAGGTCACTTAGATGATGTTGGTGGTATAAGTTATATAACCAGTCTTTCTACAATAGTACCAACAACATCTAATGTTAAATACTATGCTGATATAGTAAAAGAAAAATCAGTGCTTAGAAAGCTTATAAAGGCTTCTAGCGATATAATAAATTTAGGATATGATGGATCGACTAAAATAGAAGATGTTTTAGATAAAGCTGAAAAGAAAATATTTGATATATCTCAAGAAAAAGCTAGTGATGACTTTAAGTCCATAAATTTAGTGCTAATGGATGCTTATGATATGATTGAGCATCTATATAGCTCTAAAGCCGAAATGACAGGTATAACGACTGGATTTACAGACTTAAATAAAAAGATAAATGGAATGCAAAGAACGGATTTACTATTAATTGCAGCTCGTCCAGCTATGGGTAAAACTGCATTCTCATTAAATCTCGTTCAAAATGCAGCCTTAAAGGGTGATGCGTCAGTAGCTGTATTTAGTCTAGAGATGTCTAAAGAACAGTTAGTACAACGTATGTTATCAGCTCAATCAAATGTTGAGCTTAACAAGTTAAAAACAGGAAAGCTTAATGAAAATGATTGGCCAAGAATAATTGATGCAATGGCAGTTTTATCGAATGCAAAAATACATATAGATGATACTCCAGGTATTAAAATTTCAGAGTTGAGATCAAAATGTAGAAAATTAAAAATAGAGCAAGGATTAGATTTAATATTAATAGACTATCTTCAACTTATGGAAGGTGAAGGTAATAATGAAAGTAGACAACAAGAAATATCTAAGATTTCGAGATCTTTGAAAATTATAGCAAAAGAACTTAATTGTCCTGTAGTTGCATTATCTCAGTTATCTCGTGCGCCAGAGCAAAGGGCTGACCATAGACCAATGTTATCAGACTTAAGAGAATCTGGAGCCATAGAACAGGATGCTGATATAGTAATGTTTCTATATAGAGATGAATATTATCATCCAGATTCAGAAAGAAAAAATATTGGTGAAGTTATAATAGCAAAAAACAGACATGGTGAAACTGGCTCGGTGGAACTAGTTTGGCTGGGTGAAGTTCAGAAATTTGCTGATAAATCAAGGGATATGTAGTTTCAAAAATATCAACAAATATCCACAGAACATACTTTTGATAAGCTCGAAATGTGTGGATACATGTCCTAAATTATGTATAAACATTGAAATTTAGGCAAAAAATTATCCACACTATCCACAGAACACCTGTTGATAAATGTGAATAACGTAAAAAGCAAGCTATATAGCTTGCTTTTATTGTTTATAAATACAAAATTGTATGGGGGAAAAAATGTGTTGAATATAAATGTATTATATATATATCCAAAAATAATAGAAGTAAACAGAGAAATTAATTTATTTAGAATAATTGATAAAAATTTAAAAGAAACAGTAATAGTTTACTGTGAAAAATTAGATAATGAATTTAAAATATATATTACTAACACTATGCATGGGCAGGTTGAAAATATATGTAGCGTTAAAAGTCTAGAAGAACTAGACATTTGGATGAATAAATTTAAAGCTTTAGAAAAAGATATTATAAGTATAGATAATTTAGAAAATATAGAAAAATACATATTAAAAATTTACAAAAAGTAAAAAAGTTTGAAAACATATCGAATGTTTGATAAAATGTATTAGTAAAGTGTTCGAATATCTATGATAGAGGTGAATGAAATGAAGACAGTTGCAGTTGTAGGATCTCAATGGGGAGACGAAGGAAAAGGTAAAGTTATAGATTACCTTGCTACTCAAGCAGATGTAGTAATAAGAGGACAAGGCGGAAATAATGCTGGACATACTCTAGTGGTTGGAGGAAAAAAATTTGCTCTACGTTTAATACCATCAGGAGTTTTAAATCCTAATATAGTAAATGTAATAGGAAATGGTATAGTATTTGATCCAAAAGGTTTCTTAGAAGAAATAGAGATGCTTAATAAAGATGATATAGATACAAGAAATATAAAAATAAGTGATAGAGCTCATGTAGTGTTCCCATATCACAAAGAATTAGATGCTTTAGCTGAAGAAGCTAGAGGAGATAACAAAATAGGTACTACTAAAAAAGGTATAGGACCTTGTTATATGGATAAAACTGAGAGATCAGGAATAAGAATATGTGATTTAATGGATAAAGACATATTTGCTCAAAAATTAAAACCACAAATAGAAGCTAAAAATAAGTTAGCTACAAATATATATGGTAAAGAAGCTATGTTTGACTTTGAAACTATATATAATGAATACTTAGAGTATGCTGATAAAATAAGACATTATGTTGCAGATACTTCTGTAATAGTTTACGATGCAATAAAAGCAGGTAAAAAAGTGTTATTTGAAGGTGCTCAAGGGACATTATTAGACTTAGATTTAGGTACGTATCCGTACGTTACTTCTTCTCATCCAGTATCAGGTGGATTTGCTGTAGGAGCAGGTGTAGGACCTAATATGATAAAGGATGTTGTAGGTATAGTTAAAGCTTATACTACAAGAGTAGGAGAAGGACCATTTGTTACTGAATTAGACAATGAAATTGGTGAACAAATAAGACAACAAGGTCGTGAGTTCGGAACAGTAACAGGTAGAGCAAGAAGATGTGGTTGGTTTGATGCTGTTATAGTTAAATATGCAGCTAGAGTAAACGGATTAACTAGTATATCTTTCATGTTACTAGATGTTTTAACTGGATTCGATAAAATAAACATATGTACAGCCTACAAAATGGGAGACAAAATAATAAATGATTTCCCAGCTTCATTAGAAGATTTAGCTAAGTGTGAGCCTATATATGAAGAATTAGATGGATGGAATGAAGATATAACAGGAGTAGAGAAGTTCGAAGATCTTCCTGAAAATGCAAAGAAATATATATCTAGAATAGAAGAATTAGTTGGTGTAAATGTTGATATGGTTTCAGTAGGACCAAACAGAACACAAACTATAATAAGAAAAAATATATTCTGTTAATAAATAAAGCATAGTAAGATATTATCTTGCTATGCTTTATTTATTTAACAAAAAATTTCCATATATTTTTACTAAATATGGTATAAAATTTTAGTAAAAACACATAAAAATCTATAAAAATGAAACTTTTTATCAAAAAAATGTTTAAAAATTAAAGTGATTAAAATGAGTATATTACTGGATTTGAGGTATTTTGTAATTATATTTTCAAATGTTATTTGAAAAAAATAAAAAAAGTTTAAAAAAAGTGTTGACGAAAGTTTAATCAGATAATATAATATTATTTGTGAGCGAGAGAAATCGCGAAACAAGTCGAAAGACAACTAAGTAAAAGATGATCCATTAGCTCAGTCGGTAGAGCACCTGACTTTTAATCAGGGTGTCCCGCGTTCGAGTCGCGGATGGATCACCATTTATGGCCCATTGGTCAAGCGGTCAAGACACCGCCCTTTCACGGCGGTAACAGGGGTTCGATTCCCCTATGGGTCACCAATTTCCCGGGACTATAGCTCAGC
>NZ_JAFFPK010000059.1 GCF_017590215.1 Clostridium sp. CCUG 7971 | reverse complement strand
TACAAAGGGTACATTTTACAGACCCAGGGTTATTTTTATATTAAACTTACTAACTGCCTATATTATAGTTTAATCTACAATATTATACAAATTTAAACTATAATACCTATATAAGGCATAAATGTAAGTTAATTATATTTATAAGGAAAAAGCATATTGATAGGGGGAGTAAAAATTAGTAAGGTAGGAAACGCAATAAAAATGATGTTACTTATACAAAGTAGGGGAAGAATGAAATGTAGTGAATTAGCACAGGAATTAGAGATAAAAGAACGTCAAATAAGAACCTATAGATCTGATTTAGAGCAAGCAGGTATTTTTATAACGTATAAACCAGGTGCATATGGAGGTTATGAGATTGATAAAGAAAATAGTATTTCTAATATTAAGATTTCTCTAGAAGAAATATCTATATTAGAAATATTAAATGAACAGTTAAAGTATAACAATGATATTTATAAAAATGAATTTAAAGATATTTTAACAAAATTAAAAGCTATTTCTGTAGAAAATTCAGATAAATCATATATGGATTACTTTAGCATTCAACCACAATGTAACTGTAACTATGAAGAGGAAAAGCAAAAGTGTAATGATATAACTATTGCGTATGTAACAAAAAGAAAGATGCAAATAAAATATTATTCTATAAACTCTGGATATAGTAACAGAGTTATCCATCCATACGGGTTGTATAATTATAAATCTGATAAATATATGGTTGCATTTTGTGAAAATAGAAGTACATTTATAGATTTTAAAGTATGTAGAATAAAAGATTATTATACATTAGAGGAAAAATATGAGGTAGATAAAAGTTTTAATTGGAAAGAGTATAGTAAAAATAGTATAGGAATTTATAAAGATGATGAAGTTCATATTGTACTAAAGGTTAAGCATCCATTTTCTATAATAATAAAAGAAAAAATCTGGGTAGATAATCAACAAATTATAGAGTATGAGGATGGATCAATAATATTTAAAGCTATTATGAGAGGATATACAGAGATAAAAAGTTGGATTTTAAGCATGGGAGCTAATGTGGAAGTTATAGAGCCTAAAAAATTAAGAGAAGATATTATAGAAGAAGTAAAAAATATAGAAAGAATATACTAAACTTTGTATATTTTTTTTATTCTAACAATTATACTGCCAGGTTGAGTGATATATTGTAATTAAGAGAGGTGATAAATATGAGAATGAAAGTAGAATTTAAAACAGATAAACTACCAATATCATATAACACAATGTTTATGAGTGTTATAAAAGAAGCTATAAGAAAGTCTAGTGAAGACTATTACAGAAGCCTTTATTATTATGAAGATAAAAGTAATAAACAAACTAAAAATTTTACATTTGCAGTTTATGTAAAGGGATATGATATTGAAAATGAAAATTTCATAGTTAAAGATAGAGTTATATTAAATATAAGTACACCAGATTTAGAACTTGGACTTAATATATATAATGGATTGATAAACTATCCTAAGTTTGTATATAAAGATTATGAGTTAAAGAGATTAAGGGTTGATTTAGGCAAGGAAAAGGTTATACAAAACAATGAAGCTATATTTAATGCACTATCACCTATATGTATAAAATCAAGAAATGGTAAATTTTTAAATATAGATGATGAAGAGTATATAAAAGAATTAAACTATATTTCTAATGAAATTCTTAAAAATTATAGGGGATATGGGTTAAAGAAAGATGTTAAATTTGAAAATATAAGCTTAAATAAGGTTGTAGTTAAAGAAGGACTTAGAGAATTTAAAAATACTACAGGAAAGTCATATCAATATGTTAATGGTTATAAAGGTAGATTTAAACTATGTAGTGATATAGAGGATTTAAATGATTTATATAAGCTAGGTCTTGGTTTTAAACGAGCACAGGGATTTGGGTATATTGATTTAGTAAAATAGAGGTGAAAATATGAAACTTAAGGTTTATAAGGGTGACTGGTTTTTTAATATGGGTATAGCCGGGTTCCTAAATATATTGAATGAAGCTGGAATTAAAAAACAAGTTATTATTAATGAAGACTATATAGAATTTGATAGTTTAATACTTGATAGCTTCCATAATAACTACTTTGATTACTTTATGAAAGAATATGACGTGGCAAAGAGAGTGGGAAATAGCATTAATTATAGTTTGAACTATGTAAAATCTAATCCAGAAAAAATTAAAGATATTTCTAAAAAAATTAGAGAAAGTTTAAAAAAACAAAATGATAAAGTAAAAAAGTTTGATGAGCTAAACTATAACATTTTAAAAGAGAAGTTAGAAGTTATAGGTAAGATAAAAAAGGCTGAGGAAATAGAACAGTTAGAGCAGCTAGTTAAGGAATCTATAGATATCTTGAAGACAGAATCTATAAATGATAGATTAACTGCTAATTTATATAAGTTTATAATAGGTGATAATTATTTTGGACAAGTGAGTTTCTTTAATGTGGCTAAATCGAAGTTAAACTTAGAAGGTTTAAAACAGGTTATGTATAATGATTACCTATTATCTGCGGTTTGTATGGGTGAACTAGAAAACTTAATAGATAAAGGAGATTTAGTAACTTTAGAAAAATACATAGTAGAAAAACTAGACTATCTAAATATAGAAACAAGTGAGAAAAGAATAAGTAAAGCAAGTATAAAGATAATAGAAAAAATAATGAAAGATATAAACTCTAAGTTTATAAAAAAGAAGAAGAGTATAGAAGATATAAAAGAGTATATAAATAGCTTAGAAGTATGTGAGATGTGTGGAACTTATAAAGGCTTAATAAATGATTACTCAGAAAGCAACTTTGCACCATTAGGAGTAAGTAATGACAATGCAAAGAATATGTTTTGGAATCAAGATTCTACATATTCAATATGTGATATATGTAAACTTATACTATTTTGTACACCAGCGGGAGCAACCTACACAAAGAAAAATTACATAGAAAATGAAGATAATGAATTCTACTCATTTGTTAATATGGATACATCAATAGATGATATTTATAATACTAATATTAACTTAAAGAAACTAAAGGATAGAGATAATCCATTTAATGATTTAGTTATAGACATAGTAAGTGAAAATAAAGAAAAAAGTGAATGGCAACTTCAAAATATATTATTTATTGAATTTAAAGCAAGTATAGATGCTAAAAAATGTAAAATGAATTATTTTAATATGCCTACATACTTAGCTAAATTCTTTGTAAGTGAAAGTGGTAAAAACTCAAAACTAATACAAAGTATATATGATAAAAGATTTAAAGCTAACATAGTCGATATATTACTAAAAAATAGAGACTTAAAGCATTTAATAAGTAAATCATTGAGAGAAAAAATAAAAGACAAATTAGAAGATGAACACAAAAGTAATATATCTTTAAGTGATATTTTTAAAGCTATAAAGATAAGAGCATTAATAGATAGTTATAAGAAAGGGGTATATAAAATGAACGATAAAAAGCTACAAGTGGTTAAGTATGCAGGTCATGAAATACATGATTACTATGTAAATACAAACTCTAAAAATAAAATAAATTCAGTAGCGTACAAGTTATTAAATACAATAAAAGTAGGGAATAAAAAAGACTTTATGGATACAGTTTTAAGAGTATTTATGTCAGCAGAAAAAAGTGTACCATCTATATTTATTGAAATAATGGCAGAAAAAGATCTTGATTTTGAATCAATAGGACATGCCTTTATAACAGGATTAATATCTGAAAAATATGAATCTAACAAAGAATCTAATAAAGTGGAGGGAAAATAAAATGAAAAAGGGATTAACATTTACAGTAGTAGCACAAGCTCAAAGTTTAAATTATGGAGAAGGTATAGGAAATATTGCAGAACTTAAGAAGTTAACTAGAGCTGATGGAAATATGTATACATTTGCATCTCGTCAATGCTTAAGATACGATATAGTAAGATTAGCAGCAGATTTATTTGATTGGAACTTACAAGTAGTAGATAAATCAAAAGGAACTATACAATTTAAAGACAGCATGACTATAAAAGATTCTCAAGAAATGGATTTATTTGGCTATATGAAAACTGCTAAAAAAGATGATAAGGAAAAAGGTGGATCAGCAACTAGAGAAGCTGTTGTTAGATTAAGCAATGCAATATCATTAGAAGCTTATAGAAGTGATATGGACTTTTTAAATAATAAAGGTTTAGCTGATAGAATAGGAGAGCATCCAAATCTTGCAAATGTAGAACAACACTTAAGTTATTATACATATACAGTTACTATAGATTTATCTAAAGTAGGGGTGGATAAAGATATAGAGTTATCAAGTGAAGAAAAGTGTACGAGAGTTACTCAACTACTAGAAATAATAAAAATACTAAACAGAAATATAAGAGGTAGACAAGAAAATTTATCACCATTATTTGTAGTAGGTGGTATGTACGATATAGCAAATCCATTTTTCTTAGGTAGAGTTAAAGTACAAGGAGATAAAAATGGTTATAAAGTAAGCTCAAACACTATAGAAGAAATAGTAAACTCTACATTCTTAGGAAAAGAATTAAAAGATTCTACATATATAGGAATGGTTGAAGGAGCATTTACAAATAAAGAAGAGTTTAAAGATATAGTAGGAGAAAATCTTTTAACCGTAGACAGATTCTTTAGTGAATTAACTAAGGGAGTTAAAGAATATTACGGGGTGAATTAATATGAAGGTTTTAAAGCTAAAATTATTTCAAGAAACAGCTTGTTATAAAAAGCCCTTTGCTATGAAAATAACTGAAACATATCCACTGCCACCGTACTCAACGGTAAGTGGATTAATACATAAAATTTTGGAAGCAACTGAATATATTCCACTAAAAATAAGTATTCAAGGAAGTTATGAAAGTATATTTAATAATTATCAAACTACTTATTTTTATAAAAAAGACAGTATAACATCTATGCCGATGAACAGTCATATGTTACTAAATGTAAATTTAACAATTCATATAGGAGCAGATGAAAAAGTATTACAAGAAATATATGACAAGTTAATTAATTTTGATGAACACTTATCTCTTGGTAGAAAAGAAGATTTAGTAAGAATAGATGATATGTATTTCACAGAAGTAGAAAAATTTGAAGTGGATTCAGGCGAATATGAAGAAGAAGATTATCAAGAGCATGAATTAAGCAAATTTGATATAAAAAGGCCAATATATATACCTAAAAGTAAATTAGAAGATAAGTATATATCAGGGATAAGTTATAGATTAAATAATTATTATACTAATGATGCTAATAAAGATAAAAAACGAGTTTGGAATAAAGTTGATACTTACTATGTAGAGTCAGGAAATATTATAAATAGTGGAACTATATTATTAGATACAGACTCAAAAGAAAGAGATTTAGTTTACTTTAATATATAAATATAAAATGTGGGAGGTAATATGATTTACGCAAAGTCTAATCCAGTAGAAACATTAAGAGAACATACTGATGAACTCATAAAACAACTTCATATACTTAATAAATTTTATGGAGAAAAGATAAATAGTCTAAGCTTTATAAATAAAGAAGAGTTTTGGAAACTACTAGATATAATAGTAGAATTTCATGACGTAGGAAAGGCTTTTTCACCATTTCAAAAACTAATAATAGATAATATGGAGATAGAAATTAATGAGCCTGAAGTGATTACACACCTAGAAAATAATGTAAATCATAATTACATTTCTCCTGCATTTATAAAATATAAAGATCTAGGAATTAAAGATAAAGAATTAAAGGAAGTCTTAAATCAAGCAATTGTATATCATCATGAAAGAGATAAAATAATAGATGAAGAATTTAAACAACTTGTACAAAAGGTATTAGATGAAGATTTAATTAATAAAGTTGAAGAAATACAAAATAATTTTAAAGTTAGATACTTCATAAAAACTAAAAAATTAAACAATGCATATTTGCAAAGTGTAGAAAAAAGGATAACTAGAAAACATCCATATTACAACTTATACATAATGCTAAAAGGATTACTTCATAAACTAGATCATAGCGCATCGGGACATGAATTAATAGAAGTAAACACTGATAAACATGTTGGAAAATATACTGAAGAATTCTTAGTAAATAAATTTAAAGATGGATTAAAACCTGTCCAAAAGTTTGCCAAAGAAAATATTGATAAAAATGTATTACTTATTGCATCAACAGGTATGGGTAAAACAGAAACTGCACTTATTTGGATAAATGAAGATAAAGCATTTTTTACACTACCACTTAGAGTAAGTATAAATGCGTTATTTGATAGAGTAGCTGATATAAAAGATAGTAATGGTGATGAGTATAAATATGCAGGACTAATGCATTCAACAAGTATAGATTATTTAGAAGAAAATAGTTATGAAGATTCAAAGCAAATAACAGATCTTTCTAAACTTATGTCTAAAAAATTAACTTTCTCTACAATAGATCAAATATTCAAATTTCCATTTATGTATAGAGGCTATGAAAAAACTTATGCAACATTAGCATATTCAAAAGTTGTAATAGATGAAATACAAGCATACTCTCCAGAAATAGCAGCAGTACTTATAAAAGGACTTGAAATGATTCATAAAATAGGTGGTAAGTTTATGATAATGACAGCAACTATGCCAACTATATATATTGATGAAATGAAAGAAAGAGGGTTATTTGATGGTGATGATTTAGTTATAGCAACTTTTAACACTGAAAAAATAAGACATAATATAGTAGTTAAAGACGAATCAATAAATGAAAACATAGAAGAGATAGCTAAATCTGGTTTAAATAAAAAAGTTTTAATAATAGTAAACACAGTTAAAAGTGCAATTGAAAAATATTCACAAATAGAAAAAATAATAGAAGATAATAACTTAGATATAGACTTGAATTTATTACACTCTATGTATATACAAGAAGATAGAAGTAAGCTTGAAAAAGCTATAAAAGACTTTGCAGGTAGTGATAAAAGTGGAATATGGATTACTACTCAATTAGTAGAAGCATCACTAGATATAGATTTTGATATATTACATACGGAAATATCAACACTAGACAGCTTATTCCAAAGATTTGGAAGATGTAATAGAGCAGGTAAGAAAAGTATAGATAATCCGAATATATTTATATACACTAAAGAAGCTCAAGGTATAGGAACTATATATGATGAAGAAATAGTGAAAAAAGGTGTAGATTTATTAAAAGAATATATAAATAGTAACGAGTCTTTAAAAATAAAAGAAGATGACAAAGTAAAAATGGTGGAAATACTTTATTCTAAAGAAAATCTAAAAAATACAGAATTTTATAAAAAGTTTAAAGCTGCCCTTGATATATTAGATACTATGCTACCATATAGTATAAAGTCAAGTGATGCCCAAAAGATATTAAGAGATATTGACGCATATACAGCTATACCAAGAGAAATATATGATAAGATAGATGATACTTTGATTGAAGATTATAAAGCGTTAGGTGAAGAACTAAGTACAGCATATAATAACAAAGATAAAAAATTAATAAATGAATTGAAAGATAAAAGAAGAAGCATAAGGCAACAAATAACCAAGAAAACTGTAAGTGTATCAGCATATAAAGTTAGAGATAAGAGGCTTATTAATGATATAGACGTAAAAGGATTAGAAGATTTAAAGATATTAGAATATAAATATGATATGACTTATGATGACTTAAAAGGAAAAGGTGTACTTATAGGAGAAGAATTATCTCAATTTATATAAGTAATAAATTTTTGAGCGACGTACAAAGTTGTTGGTGATACGAGCTAAGCAAGTTTTTATATTAACTATGTGGCTAATAATTTTACTAAAGAGAAGGTGAAATAATGTCCATAGATTTAGATGATTTAAAGGTACAAGGAGTAAAAATAAACTATTATTACATATGTAAAAGAAAACTATGGTTATTTTCAAAAGGAATAACGATGGAGCAAAATAGTAATAGAGTAGAGTCTGGGAAAATACTTCATGAAAATTCCTACACAAGAATGAAAAATAAAGAAGTGCTAATAGATGATATATTAAAATTAGATATTATAAAAGGAGATCATGTAAGAGAAGTTAAGATAAGTTCTAAGATGCAAGAAGCTGATGAAATGCAATTATATTATTACCTATATTACTTAAAAAAAGTATTAGGTATAGAGAAAAAGGGACTTATAAATTATGTGAAAGAAAAGAAACAAGATGAATTAATACTAACACAAGAAATAGAAAAGAAAATAGAAAATACACTAATAAATATAAATATCTTATGTAAAAATAAATATCCTCCTAAGTTAGAAAAATTACCATACTGCACAAAATGTGCATACTTTGAATTTTGCTTTGTTAAGGAGGATATATAATGAATAAAGATTATTACATAATAAGTAATGGAAGTATAAAAAGAAAAGATAATACTATATACTACTACGATTTAGATGGAGATAAAAAGGCACTACCAATAGAACAAGTAGATGATATCCATATATATGGAGAAGTGGATCTAAATACTAAGCTAATAAACTATATAATCAAATACGGAGTAATGCTGCATTTTTACAATTATTATGGATATTATAGTGGAACATATTATCCAAGAAAGAAAAATGTATCTGGATTTAGCTTAGTATGTCAATCAGCTTGTTATTTAGATGAAGATGAAAGAATGTATTTAGCTAAATCATTTATTCAAAGCTCAGCTCATCATATACTTAGAAATATGAGGTATTATAAAGTTGATGAAAATCTTATAGAAACTATAAAAAGGGAAGTTGATAACTTAGGAGAATCTAGAGATATTCCTGATCTTATGGGAAGAGAAGGTAGAATTAGAAAAACATATTATAAATCTTTTAATCAAATTTTAAAGCATGGATTTGAGTTTGAAAAAAGAGAAAAAAGACCACCAAAAGATCCAATAAATGCTCTTATGTCTTTTGGAAATAGTATTATGTACACTAATGTGTTAAGTGAGATATATAAAACACAATTAGATCCAACAATTAGTTTTTTACATGAACCATCAACTAAAAGATTTTCACTTAGTTTAGATATAGCTGAGATATTTAAACCTTTAATTATTGACCCTATTATATTTAGCTTGGTTAATAATAAAAGATTAACTAAAAAGGATTTTATTTATGAAGAGGATATTTGTTATTTAAGTGAAAGTGGTAAGAAAAAATTCTTACAAGATTTTGAAGGTAAGATGCAAACTACTATAAAACATAGGCATTTAAATAGAAAAGTATCGTATAGAACTTTTATTAGGTTAGAGTGCTATAAGATGATAAAACATTTTATTAAAGATGAAAAGTATAAAGTTTTGAAGGCGTGGTGGTAGTATGTTTGTTATAATTACTTATGATATTGTAGAAGGGAAGCCTTTAAATAGGACTAGAAAGATACTTAAGAAATATTTGACTTGGACTCAGAACTCTGTTTTTGAGGGAGAGATTACAGAGAGCAAGTTGCAAAAATGTATGTGTGAAATAGGTAAGGTTATAAATAAGAGTCAGGATTCTATATATGTGTATGAGGTTAAAAATCCTAATAATATTAGTAAGAAATCTTATGGAATACACAAAAATTTTGAAGAAATGTTTTTATAATTTGCAGTGTACGTAAATTATGATAAACTATATTATAACACTTGAAATAGCTAAGGTTAGAGTGATATAAATTAAGTTAGGATATGCAGCACTTGAACTTCACTGCAAAAAATATAAATTTTATTCAAATATGAACCGTAAAATAAAGCTATTTCAATATGTTTAAGTCTAACAAAAATAGGGTTTTATATTAACTATGTGGTATGTAAAGCCATCTTTTTTACTTCTTTGTTCGGCACCTGTAATAGTTTTATATTAACTATGTGGTATGTAAAGTCATCAGTTAAAATAACACCCGCACCAACAGCAACAGGTTTTATATTAACTATGTGGTATGTAAAGGGTCATGGTAAAACTATTTCTATGACTTATGAATTAAGTTTTATATTAACTATGTGGTATGTAAAGGGGATTTTACTTGCGTCCTCTTGTAAATTCCAAAACTGTTTTATATTAACTATGTGGTATGTAAAGTAAAAAATACCTCCTAAAATTTATATTTCATATAATAGTTTTATATTAACTATGTGGTATGTAAAGATTAAAAAAGTAGCAACTTCAGCAGGAATTACAAAAGTTTTATATTAACTATGTGGTATGTAAAGCTTTGTATAGGCTCCTTATATTGATAAACTTCCAATGTTTTATATTAACTATGTGGTATGTAAAGATTTTTTATATTTATTAAAATATCTTTACATATTACAGTTTTATATTAACTATGTGGTATGTAAAGTCTTGAAATTTACCATTTATAATATTTCTTCTAAGAGGTTTTATATTAACTATGTGGTATGTAAAGTTTTGCAATTATTACAAAACTTATCTTTACAAAGATGTTTTATATTAACTATGTGGTATGTAAAGCAAGTAAGCACTTCTAACTTGAACTAATATACGAGGGTTTTATATTAACTATGTGGTATGTAAAGAGGCAGTGGAATGATAAAAATAGACTTGAATGGATTAGTTTTATATTAACTATGTGGTATGTAAAGTCGACTTCAACCTGTACATTTTTTAATGCATCTAACTTGTTTTATATTAACTATGTGGTATGTAAAGCTTTAAAAGAACCCTTGTAAGTACTAGCAACTGATGAGTTTTATATTAACTATGTGGTATGTAAAGCAAGGATACGGACGTCTACGTATAAATGAATACTGTGTTTTATATTAACTATGTGGTATGTAAAGCAACTTTAGTAATGCTTACTTTTCTTTTGCTAGTTTCCAGTTTTATATTAACTATGTGGTATGTAAAGCTGATGTTCCTTCTCTTGATTTTAGTAAATTAGATTTAGGTTTTATATTAACTATGTGGTATGTAAAGTGAGAATTTTAGCAGTATGTGATGCGATACCTCTTTCGTTTTATATTAACTATGTGGTATGTAAAGACATATCACCTACTTCATCTTTTAAGATGTTAGGTTGTTTTATATTAACTATGTGGTATGTAAAGTTTGTTCTTTCATCTGTGCAACGAACTCTGGATGTTCGTTTTATATTAACTATGTGGTATGTAAAGTGGCTTATCGGTACGACAAAAGAAACAGAATTGTCAAGTTTTATATTAACTATGTGGTATGTAAAGAATGTTGGTACAAGTAATAGTCCCGAACCGGGTAAAGTTTTATATTAACTATGTGGTATGTAAAGGAAAATGGAAAAGTTCTTTGTGTGTACTGTAAGAAAGTTTTATATTAACTATGTGGTATGTAAAGAGATACGTATACAGATGGAACATTCAAAGATTGTTGGTTTTATATTAACTATGTGGTATGTAAAGTTAGCTTGTATAATATCATTAATAAACAATTGAACAGGTTTTATATTAACTATGTGGTATGTAAAGAATAAAATGGCAATTGAAAAATACAATCTCGAAACTAGTTTTATATTAACTATGTGGTATGTAAAGACTATCAGTAGGTAATATAGGTATACTTTTAGGAACGGTTTTATATTAACTATGTGGTATGTAAAGAGTGTATTTTTCATTTATATATTCCTCCTCTTAAAACCGTTTTATATTAACTATGTGGTATGTAAAGGATGTAGTAGTACATAAGGGAGATAATTTAGAACTAGTTTTATATTAACTATGTGGTATGTAAAGTCTAACAATGGTTTTAGTTATATACATGTTGGTTCAAGTTTTATATTAACTATGTGGTATGTAAAGTTTTATCATTGACATATTTTCTTCATAGTCAATTTTAGTTTTATATTAACTATGTGGTATGTAAAGACGGCTATAGTAGATGCTATTAATATTCCTGCATCACGTTTTATATTAACTATGTGGTATGTAAAGAAAGAACTTGAAAAAATACTTATAGAATCTCAAAAAGGTTTTATATTAACTATGCGGTATGTAAATTATAGATATAATCTTATCATAAAATTTGAAGGGGATTTGTACCAGTTTGAAATTGTTGAGGTTCAAGATTAAAATATTACTTATAAAATACCCTGGGTCTTAAAAACAGACCCAGGGTTATTTTTATAATTAATACGACCTAGCCCTTTAAGTATTTAGCACTCAACCCATCATTTATTATATAAATTATACAATATCTTTAAGTATGGTAAAATAAGTAATACAATTAAAATAAAAGGACAATTTAATTATTAAGTTTATGGGGTGATATGAAATGTTAAAAATGATTAACTTATCTACATATAATTATGATATGGAAAGATACAACAACAACTATGAAAATATAAATAAATTCTTAAAAAATCATAATATAGATGCAATAGAACTATTTGCACCATTAGGATATAGTGAAGAGCTAATACCTAAAAATAAAATAAAAGGAATACATTTAAAGCACTTTCCTACTTGGTTAGATTTTTGGAATGGAAATAAAAAAGGGACATTAGAAGACTTTGATAGTGAAGAAAACATAACAAACAATTTTGGTGGAAATGATAAAAAAGCAATAATAAATCAGTATAAAGAGGAGATAAAAATAGCAGAAAGTCTAAATGCTGAATACGTAGTCTTTCATGTAGCTAATGTAAAGCTAAAACATTGCTATAATTACAACTTTACATATACAGATAAAGATGTAATTGATGCAACTATTGAGTTAGTAAATGAAATATTTAAAGATTTAGATACAGATGTAACAATACTTTTTGAAAACTTATGGTGGCCAGGACTTAGAATGGTAGATAAAGAATTATCAAAATATTTTATTGAAAATATACAATACGAAAATAAAGGATTTATGTTAGATACAGGACATTTACTTAATACAAATTTAAATATAAGTACAGAAGAAGAAGGAATAGATTATTTATTAGACACTATAAATAATTTAGGTGAGTTAAAAAAATATATAAAAGGAATCCATCTAAGCAAGTCAATTTCTTCAAAATATGTTAAAAGTCAAATTCCAAAATATGAAAATTTAAAAATGGATTATAATGAAATAATTAATGATATAGTTTTTCATATCTTAAAGATAGATGAGCATAAACCATTTACAAATAAAAAAATAAAGACTGTAATAGATATAATAAGTCCAAAGTATTTAGTAGATGAATTTATAACTACATCTTTGGATGAACTAAGTGATTTTATAAATATACAAGATGAAGCTTTAGGATTATATTAGTAAGTGTAATATGATGAAAAATATGAAATAGTATATTGACTTAATAATAACTATAATATATTATGCAAATATAAAAATAAGAATTATTAAGACATTATTATAAATATATAGCAAAGTATTAAATTATGGAATTGAGGAAAACTTATATGAATATAAAAGTAAAAGATATAGCGGCTAAATCAGGGGTATCTATAGCTACGGTTTCTAGATATTTAAATAAATCAGGATATGTAAAACAAGAAACAAGGGAACTTATAAAAAATGCAATACAAGAAATAAAAGACCAAGACAAAACATATCAAAGGGAAAAAAACATAGCAGTAGTATTTCCAGACTTATCGAATATGTTTTTTACAGATGTACTTAAAGGATTAACTGAAGAAGCAGAAAAATTAAATTATAATGTATTTTCATTTGATAGCGGTGAAAATATAGAAAAGGAAATGAAAATAATTGATGCGTTAAGTGATTTTAATATTTGTGGGTTAGTAATTACCACGACTATAAAAAATAGGGAAACAACTAAGCAACATATTCAAAAACTAAACTCTTTAGGTGTACCTGTAATATTATTAGATAGAGATTTGATATTTTGTGATTTTGATGGAGTTTTTATTGATAATCAAAAGGGTTCATTTGATGGAGTAGATACTTTAATAACCTCAGGACATAAAGAAATAGCAGTAATAACAGGCCCGCTAGAATACGAAACAGCAAGGCTTAGACTAGAGGGCTACAAACAAGCTCATAAAATAAATGGATTAAAAATTAATGAAGAGTATATACATGAAGGTGATTACCATGTTGAATCAGGATATAACAAAGCGAAAGAGATAATAAAAAACAATAAAGATGTAACAGCAATATTTATCTGTAATAATATGATGACATTAGGTGCTATAAATGCATTAAATGAGATGAATATAAAAATAGGACAAGATATATCACTATTAGGATTTGATGATCTAGATTTCTTTACATACTTAGGATTAAATATAAGTGTTGTTTCTAGGCCAACTTCAGAAATGGGAAGAATGGCTTTTGACGTATTATATAAAAAATTAATGGATGAAGAACCTTGTACTACTCAAAATATAGTATTAAAACCAAGTGTTGTAATTAGAGGTTCAGAAAAATTAAAAGATAATGATAAAAAATAGAGGTAAAATTACCTCTATTTTTTTGAGAAATAGTATTTATGAAAATATATGAAATAAAAATGAAATAAACTAAAAATAACATGGAAAAAATATGAAAGAAATGTGAAAAAAAGTATTGAAAAAATAAAAAAAATAATATATCATATGAATATAAGTTAGGAAAACGATATTTTAAAAATGAGATAAATCTGAAAATAAAAGACATCGCTAGTCAATCAAGTTTAGCAGTTGGAAATTATAATTAAATAATTATTATAAAAGGGGAGAAATCAAAATGAATGTATACTTAGCAGAATTTATAGGTGTAACAATGTTAATATTCTTTGGATGTGGGGTTTTAGCAGGAAATGCATTAAAAACTTCAGGCTCGTATCAAGCAGGAAATGTAGCAATAAATATTGCCTGGGGATGTACAGTTGCTATGGTTATATTTTGTGTAGGAGACATAAGTGGTGCACATATTAACCCAGCAATAACTATTATGCAAGCTGTAAAAGGAAGTTTTGAATGGAGATTAGTACCAGGATACATACTAGCACAAATAGCAGGTGGTATGTTTGGTTCACTTTTAGTTTATCTTCAGTTTATTAATCATTGGGAAAAAACAAATGATGAAAATACTAAGTTAACAATATTTGCAACAGCACCGACTATAAGGAATAATGTAGCAAACTTCTTTAGTGAATATATAGTAACATTTGGATTAGTATTTTGTATATTAGGAATGGATACAAATACATTCCCAGAAGGATTAAAGCCTTTAGCAATTGGATGTTTAATATTCTTAGTAGGAACATCATTTGGAGGGGTAACAGGGGCTGCATTAAATCCAGCTAGAGACTTAGGTCCACGTTTAGCGTACTTTCTACTTCCGATACCAGGTAAAGGAAGTTCTGATTTTAGATATTCATGGATACCTATAGTAGCACCTATAATGGGGGCAACTACTTCTGGATTAGTACATATTGCTTTGTATGAAGGTATAGTAGATTATAGACTTTATATGGTGTTAGGATTAACAATAGCTACATTTATTACTATTAAGCTATTAAGTAAAGATAAAAAGATATCAAATGATTTAATAAGTCAAACTTCATAGAATGGGAAAATGTTTGCATTAGTATACTATACTAATGCAATTTTTATACAAAAAATTCATTTTGCTCAAGTGGTTATCAAACTCGTTGTTCAAACTACTATGTCAGTTGATTAAAAGTAAATAATATATGTAAAAAATATGTAAGAATTATGTAAAAAACATGAAAAAATAATTGCAATTAATAAAAAAATGTTATATTATATATTCAAGGAAAACGATATTTATAAAGTTCTAAATGTTTAATATATGAAAATATATATGACAAATTAGAATTAAATGATAATAGAGAGAGGGGAATTTAATATGGAAAAAATATGTGTAATAGGAAGCCTTAATATGGACTTAGTTGTAAATGTTTGTGAAATGCCAAAAAAAGGTCAAACTTTAATAGGAAGTAACTTTAAAGAAATACCAGGTGGAAAAGGTGGAAATCAAGCAGTTGCTGCGTCAAGACTTGGTGGAGATGTATACATGATAGGTAAAGTCGGCAATGATGGTTTTGGACAAAGTTTATTAAAACAATTAAAAGCTGACAATGTAAATACTGAGTATGTACAAGTTGAAGAAGGACCAAGTGGTGTAGCTCTTATAACAGTAGATAAAAATGCTGAAAACTCTATAGTAGTATCACCAGGGGCAAACTTTAAGTTAACAGAGGATGATATAGATAAATGTATAGATGCAATAAAGGATAGTGCTACAGTAGTAATACAACTTGAAACACCAATAGATACAATAAAATATGCTTTAGAGAAATCAAAAGAATTAGGTAAATTTACAATATTAAATCCGGCACCAGCAGTTAAGTTAAGCGATGATATTATAAAAAATGTAGATTTATTAACACCAAATGAAACTGAATTAGAGATATTAAGTGGATTAAGCATAAACTGTGAAGAGGATATAAAAAAAGCTGCTAATGTAATGTTAGAAAAGGGTGTAAAACAACTTATAGTTACCTTAGGATCTAAGGGAAGTCTTTACTTAGATAAGGATACTATGGAATTTAAAAAATCATATAAAGTAGATGCAGTAGATACTACAGCTGCAGGGGATAGTTACACAGGAGCGTTATCAGTAGCACTTTCTCAAAAGAAGAGTATAGATGAAGCTATGGATTTTGCATCAAAAGTAGGGGCTTTATGTGTTACTAAAATAGGAGCACAAACTTCAATACCTAACTTATACGATATTGAAAATCACAAGTTCTAGTACAATTACTAAAAATTATAAATATCTAAATTAAAAAATAGCACATAAATAAGGAGAGTAAATATGAAAAAATCAGTTTTAATAAATAGCAACATATCATCAGTAATAGCTAAAATGGGGCATACAGATATGTTAACAATATGTGATAGTGGTCTTCCAATACCGAAGAACGTTGAGAGAATAGATTTAGCATTAAGTAAAGGAATACCAACATTTTTAGATACATTAGATACAGTATTAGAAGAATTAAAAGTTGAAGAAGTTGTAATAGCTTCTGAAATAGAAAAAGTTAGTAATGAAATGTATAAAGAAATAGAAAAAAGATTTAAAGATATAAAAATAACTAAGGTAGCTCATGAAGATTTTAAAACTATGACTAAAGAGTCTATGGCAATAGTTAGAACCGGGGAATTTACACCATATGCAAATATAATATTAAAATCTGGAGTAGTATTTTAATAATTTAATCGAAACAAAATAGAGAGGGAAAATTATGAAAAATTTAGAATGTAATGCTAACAATATTAGAAAAAATATCGTTGATATGATTTATTCGTCAAAATCAGGACATCCAGGGGGATCTTTATCAGCAGTTGAAATACTTACATATTTATACTTTAAAGAAATGAATATAGACCCACAAAATCCAAAAAAACAAGATAGAGATAGATTTGTACTAAGTAAAGGTCATGCAGCACCTGTTTTATATGCAACATTAGCCCAAAGAGGTTACTTTGATAAAGATATGTTAAACACATTAAGAAAATTACATTCACCCCTACAAGGACATCCAGATAGCAAGAAATTAGTTGGTGTTGATGTATCTACTGGTTCTTTAGGTCAAGGTATATCAAATGCAGTAGGTATAGCTTTAGGTGCAAAAATAGATAAGAGTAATGTTAGAGTATACTCATTACTTGGTGATGGAGAAATGCAAGAAGGATTAGTATGGGAAGCACTTATGGCAGCAGCACACTATAAATTAGATAACTTAGCTTTAGTAATAGATAATAACGGATTACAAATAGATGGTAAAAATGAAGATGTAATGAATATATATTCTTTAAAAGATAAATTAAAAGCATTTAACTTAAACGTATTAGAAATAGATGGGCACTCTTTTGAGGAAATAGAAAAAGCATTTGATAATGCAAAAAGTACAAAAGGAATCCCGACAGTTATAATAGCTAAGACTGTAAAAGGTAAAGGTGTTTCATTTATGGAAAATGAAGCCGGATGGCATGGAAATGCTCCTAGTTTAGAACAAAGAAATATAGCAATAGAAGAATTAGAGTCTAAGGGGGAAGCAAAATGGGATTAGCTACTAGAGAAGCATACGGAAAAGCATTAGTACAATTAGGAAAAGAAAATGAGAATATAGTAGTATTAGATGCAGATTTATCAAAATCTACTAAAACAGCAGATTTTGCAAAGGAATATAAAGATAGATTTATAAATGTAGGTATAGCAGAACAGAATCTAATGGGATTAAGTGCAGGTCTAGCATCTTTCGGTAAAGTACCTTTTGCAAGTACATTTGCAGTATTTGCTACAGGTAGAGCATTTGAAATAATAAGAAATTCAATATGTTATCCAAACTTAAATGTAAAGATAGCTGCAACTCATGCAGGTATAACTGTTGGAGAAGATGGTGGGTCTCACCAATCAATAGAAGATATAGCTTTAATGTCATCACTTCCAAATATGACAGTAATAGTTCCAGCAGATGAGGCCGAAACTGTTCAAGTAATAAAAGAAGCAGCAAAAATAAATGGTCCTGTATATATAAGGCTAGGAAGACTTGCAGCAGAGGATTTATTTGACGAAACTTATAAGTTTGAAGTGGGAAAAGGTGTAACTGTAAAAGAAGGTAATGATATAACAATAGTTACGACAGGTCTTACTACAAACCTAGCATTAGAAGCAGCAAAAGAATTAGAAAATGATAATGTTAGTGTAAGAGTAATACACATGCCAACTATAAAGCCAATAGATGAAGAAATATTAGTAAAAGCGGCTAAAGAGACAAAATGTTTAATAACATTTGAAGAACACTCAATAATAGGTGGTTTAGGTGATAGAGTATGTTCTGTAACAAGTTTAAAATCGCCAGTAAAGGTAAGAAAAGTTGGTATAAAAGATACTTTTGGACAATCAGGTACACCTAAAGAGTTATTAGAACACTATGGATTAACTAAAGAAAATATAAAAAATATAGTAATAGAAGAGATAAATAATTAACATAGGAGAGAGATTATGAAAATATTTATAGATACAGCAAATGTAGATGAAATAAAAGAAGCAGCAACATGGGGAATATTAGATGGTGTAACAACTAATCCTTCATTAATAGCTAAAGAAGGAAGAGATTTAAAAGAAGTAATAAATGAAATATGTTCTATAGTAGATGGACCAATAAGTGCTGAAGTAATAAGCTTAGAGTGTGATAAAATGGTAGAAGAAGCTTTAGAATTAGTAAAGTTACATAAAAATATAGTTATAAAAATACCAATGTGCATAGAAGGATTAAAGGCAGTTAGTATATTATCTCAAAAGGGAATAAAAACTAATGTAACTTTAATATTCTCATCACAGCAAGCATTACTTGCAGCAAAATCAGGAGCTACTTATGTAAGTCCATTTGTTGGAAGATTAGATGATATAGGTATGGTTGGAACTGATTTAATAACTGAAGTTTCAGCTATGTTTAAAACTCATAACATAAAGACAGAAATAATATCAGCAAGTATTAGAAATCCAATACATGCATCACGTTGTGCATTGTCAGGTTCAGATATTGCCACTATACCATTTGGTGTATTAAAGCAAATGACTAAACATCCTTTAACTGATATAGGAATAGAAAAGTTTTTAGCTGATTATAAAAATATGTAATTAAAAATTTCATAGCATCACACGTGGCTTAAGGGTAGCAACGTTAATCAAAAGGCTAATACCATTAGAACTATTCTCATTGGTATTAGCCTTTTTGTATAAAAATATATAGTTTTAGTTGGGTACAAAATTTTGCACAAAAAAGTTGACTGTTTTTAATCTTTTGTGCAAAATGAATATGTAGTATATTGATATTAAAGAAAGGCAAACAAAATGTATATAAATAAAAGGCTAGAAGAAATTCTTAAAATACTAATAAAAAAAGATTATGCAACAACACAAGAAATTTCTAAAAAGCTCAATATGTCAAGGAGAACAACCTACTATGACATAGAAAAACTAGAACACTATTTACGAATAAATTCAGTTGAGCTTAAAAACAAAAGAACTTTAGGATATTATTTAAGCAGCAAAGATAAAGAAAAAATAAGTAAATTGTTAAAGTATGCAAGTGAAGATTATATACTTTCTCCGCAAGAAAGATACCTAAAAATAGTAATTTACATTCTTACATATAATGACAAGCTTACAATAGAAAAACTTTGTAATCTACTGCAAGTAAGTAGAAATACAGTTTTGAATGATTTAAAAGATGCTAGAAGTTATATAAGTAAATATAAACTAAAAATTGAATCTTATAACGGTTATGAAATAAAAGGAGACCTAAAAGATAGAAGATATTTATTTATTAACTTATACAATAACTACAGCTATCTATTTAAAGAATGTGAGTTTTTAGAAGAATATAATGCATTAAAAGAAACTTTAGAAAGTATTAATCCAAATGTAGAAAAAGAAACATACATTAATTATTCGTTAAAGTATCTAACAAATATGTATAAGCATTATTATAGAGATTTTGAAAGTTTAAGTTTCTCAGAGGATGAAATAAACTTTTTAGAATCATTAAGTTGTAAGAATTTAGCAAACGATATCCTGGTAGAATTAAGAAAAGTGTTAAATAAAGATATAGCAGATAGTGAAATCTACTATATACAAACTTTTATTATTAGAGATAGTGAGATAAAAGAGTTTTTCATTAAGCAATCAATAAAAGATAAATACATGTATGAAATAAATATGATGGTTAGAGAATTTGAAAAGATATCTTGTATCTATATAGACGATTATAAAGAGATTACAAATAATATATTTAATCATTTAGTACCATCACTTTTTAGATTAAGATACGGTGTATATTATCCTAACCATATTAAGGAAGAAGTAAAAAATAAGTACAAATCAATATTTCAGTTTACTAAGCAGATAGTAAAGAATGTTGAAGAAGTACTAGGATGTTTTTTTAATGATGATGAATTAGCATTTATATCAATGTATTTTGGTGGCTATGCAGTAAAAATGGGAGTTGAAATAAAAATTCCTAAAATAGTAATTGTATGTAACTCTGGAATGGCAACCTCACAACTGTTAAAAAGTCAGATAAAAGACATTTTCGATTTAATAGAGATAAAAGATATTTTATCACTGGATGAGTTTAATAATTATGAAAAAAGTTATGACTTTGCTATAACAACTGTTGATATTTCAAAGGATAATGGAAATGTAATAAAAGTAAATCCAGTACTAAATAATTTAGATAAACAAAATCTAATATCTCAAATATCTAGTACTCAATCAAAATTCAACTTAGGTCAACAGATTGTAAGGAGAATAATGAATAGTGTAGAGAGATATTCTACAGTTACAAACAAAGATAAATTAAGAGAAGAAATTGAAAACATAATTTCATCAACTGAAGAAAAAAATGAAATTTATAAGGTTACATTAGCAGACCTTTTAAATAAAAATACAATCAGCTTAAATCAAGAAGCAAAAGATTGGAAAGATGCAATTAAAGTTAGCTCAAAAAGTTTAATAGAACTAGGTGTTATTGAGAAGTCTTATGTAAAGGCAATGATTAGAAATATTGAAAATTTAGGGCCATACATAATAATTTTAGAAAATGTTGCTCTTCCTCACTCTAAACCAGAAAATGGTGTAAATAGGTTAGGAATTAGTTTAACTACATTTAAGGACGAAATATGTTTTTCGGGTAATGAGAGACATAAAGCTAGAGTATTTATAGTTTTGGCACCGAAGGACAAAGAATCACACTTAAATGCATTAGTATCTATTAATAAGATGTTGTCTAACAAAAGTAATTTAGAAAAAATCTTAAATGCATCTTGTGAAAGTGAAGTTTTAGAAATAGTAAAACAATATTCTTAAGGATTGGAGGGAAATGTCATGATAGTAAAGGTATTAGATGAAGTAAATAGCTATGATGAAGCTATAAAAATATCTTGTGACATCTTAAAGGAAAGAAACTCAATAAATGATAATTACTTTGATGCAATAATAAATAAGATAAATGAGTTTGGGCCATATTTTTGCATGGCACCTAAATTGGCAATGCCTCATGCTAGGCCAGAAGATGGAGCATTAGAAAATGATTTATGCCTACTAAAGTTAAATAAACCTGTTGATTTTTTAGGTAAAGATATAGAGTTATTTTTAACTTTAAGTGCTAAGGATAGCAATTCCCATTTAGAATTAATGCAAACAGTAGCTAGTATATGTATGGATGAAAACAAATTAAATAAAATATTAAATTCAAATAATGAAGAAGAGATAATGGAGGTAGTATAAAATGAACAGAATAATGGCAGTATGTGGATCAGGATTAGGATCAAGCTTTATGGTAGAAATGAATGTAAACGAAATCTTAAATGAATTAGGTTTAAGTGGATTTGAAGTATCACATAATTCTTTAGCAGATGCAACTGCAGACCAAGCAGATATATTTATAACAGCTAGAGATTTAGAACCAAGTGCTTCTCACTTACCAAACTTAATAGTATTAGATGCTTTATTTGATAAAGATGAATTAAAAGTTAAATTACAAGAAAAATTAGGATGCTAATAAATTAATACTGGTTAAATAATTTAACCAGTATTAAAGGAATAATATTATTTTTAATAGACACTAATAAATAGTTTGGAGGGTCAAAAATGAACGGATTTTTAAAAGTATTAATTGATTTCGTATCTGAGCCAGCAGTTTTAATAGGTGTTATGGTTGTGCTAGGATTAGTACTTCAAAAGAAACCTATAGAAGATATAATAAAAGGTTCTTTAAAGGCAATGGTTGGTTTTGTTGTAATATCAGCAGCTGCTGGTGTTATAGTTGGCTCTCTTGAGCCATTTGGTAAAATGTTTGAATATGGTTTTAATGTTCAAGGTGTAATACCAAATAATGAAGCAGTAGTTGCAATGGCTCTAGATAAGTATGGTACAGCAACAGCTCTAATAATGACATTTGGTATGATAGCTAATATGTTAATAGCGAGATTTACAAAGTTTAAATACATATTTTTAACAGGTCATCATACATTATTTATGGCTTGTATGATAGCAGTAATACTAGTTTCAGGTGGAATGAGTGGATTTAATTTAATATTTACAGGTTCTTTAGCATTAGGGTTAATAATGGTGCTTTCTCCAGCAATATGTCAACCTTTTATGAAAGCAATAACAAAAAATGATGCAGTAGCACTGGGACACTTCTCATCTACAGGATATGCATTAGCTGCGTTAGTAGGTAAAGCAGTAGGTAAAGGTTCTAAGTCTACAGAGGAAATGAAAGTTCCTAAATCTTTAAGCTTCTTAAGAGATTCGGCAGTATCTATATCTATAACAATGTTAGTTTTATATTTGATAGTTGCATTAGTTGCAGGATCAGAGTTCGTTGAAACTACATTATCAGGTGGAAAGAATTTTATAGTTTACTCAATGATACAAGCATTAACATTTGCAGCAGGATTTATATTAATTCAAAATGGTGTTAGATTAGTTTTAAATGAAATAGTACCAGCATTTAAAGGTATCGCTGCAAAAGTAGTACCAAATTCAAAACCAGCACTAGACTGTCCAATAGTATTTCCATATGCACCAAATGCCGTATTAATAGGATTTTTAAGTTCATTCTTAGGTGGAGTGGTATCTATGCTTGCACTAGGAGCAATGGGGCTTACAATAATAATACCAGGTGTTGTACCTCATTTCTTTACAGGAGCAACAGCAGCAGTATTTGGTAACTCTACAGGAGGTAGAAGAGGGGCTATAGTTGGTTCATTCTTAAATGGTATAGTAGTATCACTGTTACCAGTAGTATTATTACCAGTACTTGGTGGATTAGGAATAGCAAACTCTACATTCTCAGATGCAGACTTTGGAGTTATGGGAGTATTCTTAGGTAAAATTCAAGAGTTTGTAGGTCAAGTAGGGCTTACAGGTATACTAATTGGGGTTGTAGTAATATTAGTAGTTATAAGTAAAATTCCTAAAAAAACAATTGGAAACACAGATCAATCTAAAACAGCTTAATAAATATTTCCTAAAGATATTACTTTATAAAAAAGATGACCAATATATTTAACTTGGTCATCTTTTTTTTTAATAAATCTAATGTAGAAATGAATCTAAGCATAGTAACTAATTTACTTAAATATTACAATATCACTTAAAGGTAATAGAATAAAGTATGTAGTAT
The DNA here is from genome assembly GCF_017590215.1 of Clostridium sp. CCUG 7971. GTDB lineage: Bacteria > Bacillota > Clostridia > Peptostreptococcales > Peptostreptococcaceae > Faecalimicrobium. The sequence goes on along the minus strand of NZ_JAFFPK010000059.1, from coordinate 16,065 downwards.
AAATATAGATAGCTTATTAATGGGGGAGATATATAAATGAAAATTAAAGAAAATTGGGTAGATAATAAGGGGATAAAAATACATTATATTGACAATGAATTAAAGGATACTAATAAAACACCACTACTAATTTGTCCAGGATTATCAGAGTCTTGTGAAGATTATATAAATATTATAGAAAATATGAATGATAGAAGATGTATTGCACTATCATTTAGAGGAAGAGGAAAAAGTGACTCGCCAGATAAAGGATATACTTTAAAAGACCATGTTGAGGATATAAACTCAGTAGTAAAGGAATTAGGATTAAATAACTTTTGTATTATGGGATACTCAAGAGGTGTATCATATGCCTTAGGATATTCTATTTTAAATCCTAATTTACTAAAGGGACTAATAATTGGAGAATACCCAGCAGAGCATAAAAAAATGCCTAATGGATGGTCAAAAGAATCGATTAAGTTTTATAATACACATTGTGAATCAATATCTATTACATATGAAGCTTTAAAAAGTATAGAAAAAGAATCAGATCAAGTTTATTTTAAAGAAGAATTAAATAAAATTAACTGTCCATTTTTATTATTAAAAGGAGAACAAGAAGAAACATTATTATCTAGAGAAGACATATTAAATTACATAGAGTATTTAAATAGTAAAAGTATTAGAATAGAGTCCTTTGATAAAGCAGGTCATGATATAAAATGTGATGATTTTATAGGTCTTATGAAAGTGATAAATGAATTTTTAGAATCAATAGATTAAAACATACTAGTGATATATTTATAAAATAAATAATAGCAAAACTGATTAATTGACTTTGATATTGATGAATGATATTCTTTCTATATAATATTAAGCGAAATTAAAGCTAGATGGAGGAAGTAATATGCGTCAGTGTATGGATTCAGATAATATACATAGAAGAATTAAAAAAGTAATAGGGCAATTAAATGCCATAGACAATATGGTTGATGAGGATATACCTTGTGAAGATATACTAATGCAAATAAATGCAGTAAAAAGTGCAGTTCATAAAGTTGGGCAAATAGTATTAGAGGGGCATATAAGCCATTGTGTAAAAGATGGATTAGAACATGGCGATCATGAAAAAACAATTAAAGAGTTTTCAAAAGCAATAGAACATTTCTCAAGACTTAAGTAATCTTTAGGCAGTCAAATTTGACTGCTTTTTTTATTGTAAAAATTTACATTTTATATAAGTTATAAATTCTAAAGAGTGTGATTAATTTAGCTAGTTAAATTAATTTTTATTGACAAATAGTATGGATAATACTACCATGTACCTATACCCCTATGGGTATAAAAAGGAGGGGATATATGAAATTATTAATAAAAGATGAAAGAAATAGAGAGATTTTAATACTAGTATTGTCTGCTATATCTCTAGTTATTAGTTTCTTAGATTTAATTCCATCACCAATTGATTTTTCATGGGTTGCAGTTATATTATGTGGTTTTCCAATATTTAAGGGTTCAGTTATAGGCCTTTTAACTGATTTTAATATAAAAGCAGGAGTACTTGTATCAATGGCATTAATTGCATCTATATTTATTGGAGAAGTATTTGCAGCTGGAGAAATTGCATTTATAATGGCACTTGGAGAGATGTTAGAAGAATATACTCTTTCAAAAGCTAAAAAGGGAATTGGGAAATTAATAAATTTAACACCAACTACAGCTAGAGTTATAAAAAAAGGAATTGAAAATGTAATTGATGCTAAAGATGTAGTTGTAAATGATATTATAAAAGTTTTACCAGGTGAAACTGTTCCTGTAGATGGTATATTGATAAATGGTGAAACGTCTATAGACCAATCTGTTATGACAGGTGAATCAATGCCTGTTGACAAAAGAGTAAATGATGAAGTATTTAGTGGAACAGTAAATCTATTTGGTGCATTTGATATGAAAGCAACTAAAATAGGTGAAAATAGTTCACTTCAAAAGATGATACGCTTAGTAAAATCAGCTGATGCTAGTAAAGCTAAGATAGTAGGATTGGCTGATAAATGGGCTACTTGGATAGTAATTATTGCTTTAGTTTCAGCAGTATTAACGTGGTTTGTAACGGGTGAATTAATACGTTCTGTAACAATACTAGTTGTATTTTGTCCTTGTTCTTTAGTATTAGCAACTCCAACAGCTATAATGGCTGGTATAGGAAATGCTACAAAGTTTGGTATATTAATTAAAGAAGGAGATGCTTTAGAAAGATTATCTAAAGTTAAAAAAATTACTTTTGATAAAACAGGTACATTAACTTATGGAAAGCCTAAAGTTACAAGAGTACATTCTTTTGACAAAAACATAGATGAAAATGAACTATTAAGATTAGTATCTAGCGTTGAAAGATATTCTGAACATCCACTTGGAAAAGCTATATTATCTCACTATAACTCAATATTTGATGACAGCTTATATAAAGCAACTAACTTTAAAATGGCAATAGGTAAAGGTGTATATGCAAATATAGATAATGAGAAAATATTAGCTGGTAATAAAAAATTATTAGAAGAACATAATTTAACTTTATCTAATGAACAAGAAAAAGAAATTAAAACTTACATAGAAAAAGGCAGTACAATTATATTTGTTGCAAAAGATAATTGTATAAAAGGATTTATAGTACTTGAAGATGTAATTAGAGATAATGCAAAAGATATGATAGAAAGTATTAATAAATTAGGCAAAACGAGTATATTACTTACGGGAGATAACAAACAAACTGCTGAAAATATAGCTAATATATCTAAAATAGATAATGTATATCCAGAGTGCTTGCCAGAAGATAAGTTATACATAATTGATAAATTACAAAAAAATAATGAACAAGTTTGTATGGTAGGAGATGGTGTCAATGATGCACCAGCACTAAAGAAATCATATGTTGGAATTGCAATGGGAGCAATAGGAAGTGATATTGCAGTTGAAGCAGCAGATATAGCTCTTGTAGGAGATGATATAAAGTATATACCTCATTTACTAGAGTTAGCTAAAAAAACAATGAATACTGTAAATATTAATATAGTCATATCTATGGTATTAAACTTTTTATCAATAATACTTGCTATGGTTGGAGTGTTAGACCCCATATTAGGAGCATTGGTTCATAATATAGGTTCAGTAGTTGTCATTATACATTCAGCTTTATTACTAAAATGGAAAAGTAATAAGCTAAATAATATATATGACAATAATAAAATAACTTATAATAAAAATGATTTTAATAAAGAGAGTATAGAACAGGTAAATATATAATAAAAATAGGGATAATATTATTATCCCTATTTTTATTCTTCTCCAAGAATATTAAATCCATATCCAAAAAGCAATTCATTAATTTCTATAATACCAAGCTTTTTATTTATACAAAATATAATAACACTATCTCTTGGAACTTTAGCATAAAGTTCACTAACATTACCAAGTTTTAAAGCTTTATTACTTTCTTCTAAGCTAAAACTAGCACCAATACAAAGTTGTAAAATTTTATCACGGCTAGGTTTTTTATCACCTCTTAAAATCTCATATCCATAAGTTCTATCTATGTCAGAGTTTTTAATGACAGTGCTTTTGCTAAGACCCTTAGCTTTAAATAAATTCTCAAAGTACTTATGTAAACTTAAATCATTTGAGCTTGTTAATGTATTAGAAATATAATCATCTAAATTTGACTCACTATCTATATTTTTTAATAAGCTCATAAGCTCAACAGTTTTAATATCATTCATACTAGTATTTCACCTCTTCTACTAATATGATATAATTTTAAGGTTATAAAATCAATAAGTAAGAGGTGTAAAATAATTGAATTTAGATATAGAGTATAAGTTGTCTTTATATGAAGAATTAAAATCAATATATAAGAGTAAAAAAGTAGAAATATTTTTAGTTCAAAATATACAAGATGATAAAATATATATAAAAAAAGAATTAAAAGAATATACAAAAGAAGTATATGAAGGATTAAAAAATATAGAAAGTATAAATATGCCTAGAGTTTATGAAATATTTGAATTAGATGAAAAATTAATAATAATTGAAGAGTTTATAAATGGAGATACTTTACAAGCTATTTTAGAAAAAAATAATAAGTTAGATGAACAAATTGTTATAAAATACATTATTTCATTATGCGATATATTAAGTAAAATACATAACTTAGATCCTCCTATAATTCATAGGGATATAAAGCCATCAAATATAATTATAAGTAATGATAATGTATTAAAACTTATAGATTTTGATATTGCAAGAACTTATAAAGATGGTGAAAATTTAGATACTACACTTTTAGGAACTAAGGGATATGCCTCTCCTGAACAATTTGGGTTTGATCAAACTGATTGTAGAAGTGATATATATGCTATAGGTATAATGATGAACGTACTAACTACAGGTAAGCATATAAAAGAAGAAGAGAATAATGGAACTTTAAAAAATATAATAAAAAAATGTACTAATATATCAGCTGATAAAAGATACCAAAGTGTAGAAGAATTAAGAAAAGATTTAGAAATGAAAATTTATAAAAAAGAAATTGAAATTAAAATTAAAAAAGAATATAAAGAAGAAAAAATACTAAAATATATTCCAGGATTTAGAAGAGGAAATATTATATTTATGATATTAGCAAGTGCTTGGTATTTATTTTTATTAGTCGGTCTATTTATCCACAAAAATACTGCTGAACTTATTACAAATATACTAGTGGTTATTACTCTTTTATCTATATATTTAATATATACAAATTTCTTAAACATAAAAGAAAAACTACCTATAATAAGAAGTAATAAAAAAATTACAAAAATATTTGGGTATTGGTTATATACAATAGTAATAATTCTTTTATGTGGAGTATTAATGAGCTTATTTGAATAAATTTTTACTTGTATGCTACCAGCATACCAACCTTTATATGATGGAATATATAATAAAATCATAATAAGAAATCATTTATGGAGGTTGAGTATGAAAAAAATAATATTAGGAATAGTTATAGGTTTTGTAGTTATTATAGGAGGGTGTGTAGCGTTTTTAGGAGCTGGTGTATCTAGTGTAGATAATGCTATTAAAGATGTTGAAAAGCAAACTGCTAAAGTTGATTCTAAATTAGAAGAAATGACAAAGGATATAAAATGGGAAATTAAAAAAGACTCATTTAGCACTAAGATAGTAGGAACATTTGAAAATACTAGTGATGAAAAAATAGATTATGTTCAGTTTGATTATAAGTTAATGGATAAAGATGGTACAGTTATTGAAAGTTCATTTACTAATGAAACAGATGTTGAGCCTAAAGAAAAAAGAAAAATAGAAATACTTTGCATAGAAAAAAACTTTGATACTTATACAATAACTTCAAAATCAAGTGCATTTTAGTAAAGCACTAAACAAAACCCCTTAAAATACACATTTAAGGGGTTTTGTTATATAAATTATAAAAATGAAATGGTTACTTTCTAGTAATTGGTTACTTAAAAGTGCATACTTTTAAAGATATTAATTTTAGCATATTATTTTATGGGTAAATATATATTTTAACTATATTAAATAAATAGAAATATGTATAAGGAGGCGAATATGCCATTAATAAAGGAAATATTTAATCTATACTTAGATAAATCAGATTTTTTTATAGAGTTAATAGGTCAACACATTATTATTTCAGTAATATCTATACTAATTGCATCAATAATTGGAGTTAGTTTAGGTATTTTAATATCTGAAAATGAAAAATTAGCATCTCCTATAATAGGAGTTACTAACTTTTTATATACTATACCTTCAATTGCAATATTAGGTTTTTTAGTTTCTATTTCTGGAGTAGGTAATACAACTGCTATTATAACTCTTATAGTATATGCACTACTTCCAATGGTGACAAGTACGCATACAGGAATAAAAAATATAGATGAAAGAACTATAGAATCAGCAGTAGGAATGGGAAGTACTAGATTCCAAATTTTATACAAAATTAAATTACCTCTTGCACTTCCTGTAATTTTTTCAGGATTTAGAAATATGGTAATAATGACTATAGCATTAGCTGGTATTGCATCATTTATAGGTGCTGGAGGCTTAGGTGTTGCCATATGGAGAGGTATAACAACTAACAATTCTGCAATGACAATAGCAGGGAGTTTATTAATTGCACTAATTGCATTGGTGACAGATACTATATTAAGAAAAATAGAAAAATATATAAACTATAGAGTTACAGGAAAAAGAAGAAAAATATTAAGAATAAACAATATAATAAGAAAATATACAAAGCCTATAATCGTAATAGCAATCATTATTCTTATAGTTTTAGGATCGATATTTGTACCAAAGATATTTAAAAAAGATAAAAAGATTGTTATTGCATCAAAACCAATGACAGAACAATATATTTTAACTGAAATGTTAGCTCAATTAATTGAGGAAAAAACAGATATAAATGTTGAGATAAAAAAAGGAATTGGTGGAGGAACAGCAAATATTCATCCAGCAATGCTAAAAGGGGAAATAGATATGTACCCTGAATATACTGGAACATCATGGGAGTATATTCTTAAGAAAAAATCAAGAATAGAAGACCCAATTAAACTTTATGAAGAAGTGAAAAAAGGATATAAAGAAAATTATGACCTTAATTGGTTAGGTCTATATGGCTACAACAGCACATATGCGATAGTAATAAATAAAGATATAGCAGATAAATATAATATAAATACTTATTCAGACTTAGCTAAAGTAAGTGATAAATTAGTATTTGGTGCAGAGTATGATTTCTTTGAAAGGGAAGATGGATATAATGCATTAGCTGAAAAATATGGATTTAAATTTAAAAATAAATTAGACCTAGATATTGGATTAAAATATCAAGGTCTAGAATCAAAGAAAGTTGATGTTATAAATGCTTCAACAACAGATGCAAAACTTAAAGATGATCAATATAAAGTTTTAATAGATGATAAAGGATTTTTCCCAAGTTACTTAGCAGGAACTGTTATAAGGGAGGAAACACTTAAAGATTATCCAGAACTTAAAGATGTAATAAAATTACTAGATAATAATATAAAAGAAGATGATATAGTTAAAATGAATTACGAAGTAGAAGTAGATAAAAAGGATGATAACACAGTAGCAAGAGAGTTTTTAATAAATAAAGGATTAGTAAAGTAGGTGAAAATATGAGTAAAAAGCCAATAATAACTTTTAAAAACGTATTTAAAAGCTATGATGAAAAAGAAATATTATCAGATTTTAACTTAGATATACACAAGGGAGAATTTGTAACGGTAATAGGAAGTTCAGGAAGTGGTAAAACAACTACACTAAAACTAATAAATGGGTTAATAAAAGCGGATAAAGGTGAAGTTATAGTAAAAGGTGAAAATATAAACAATACAGATATTATAAAATTAAGAAGAAATATAGGTTATGTAATACAGGATATAGGGTTATTCCCACACATGACAGTAGAAAAGAATATATCTTATGTACTTGATTTAGAGAAAAATGATAAAAATAAGGTATCAAATAAAGTAAATGAATTAATGGATATAGTAGAACTTGATAAAGATTTATTATATAGATATCCAAGTGAGTTAAGTGGTGGTCAAAGACAGCGTGTAGGTATTGCAAGAGCATTAGCTTCAGACCCTGAAATAATACTTATGGATGAACCATTTGGTGCAGTAGATGAAATAACTAGAAAATCTCTACAAGATGAACTATTAAAAATACAAAAGAAATTAAATAAAACTATATTTTTTATTACTCATGATATAAAAGAAGCTTTTAAATTAGGAAGCAAAGTAGTAATAATTGATAAAGGAAAGATAGTTCAACATGGTAATGAAGAAGATATAATAAAAAGTCCGAATAATGATTTTGTAAAAAACTTAGTAAGTAGTGTAGTTTAAAAATATTTATTAAATAGAACTGTTATTAAGCAAGAGTGAGTAAAAATCACCTTATCTATAATTATAGATAAGGTGATTTTTAATTTTTATATTAAAGAATAGATAAAGAATTTAAGGTTATTAGATATTTAAAACCTAAATTAAAGGACTTTGTAGAAGGTTAATATAAAATATGAGTTTGAAAAGCTATTTTAAAAAATGATATAATCATTTTAAAGTATAATGAAATATATAATTTACAAAAGGGGAATAAACAAAATGAAAAACATATTGATAGTAGAAGATGATACTATGCTAAATAACGGTATATGTTTTAATTTACAAGTAGATGGATTTAATGCAATACCTGCATACAATTTAAAAGAAGGGGAAAATGAACTTAATAAAAATAATATAGACTTAATAATACTAGACGTAAATCTACCAGATGGAGATGGATTTGAATTTTGTAAAAAAATTAGAAAAAATTCTAATGTAGGAATATTGTTTCTAACTGCATGTGATATGGAATCAGATATTATAAATGGGTTTAAAATAGGAGCTGATGACTATATAACAAAACCATTCAGTATAAATATATTAATGCAAAGAGTAGGAGCTTTACTTAGACGTTGTAATAATAATGAGAAATCTGAAGAACTTTTAATTGAAGGCGAATTTGAATTTAACTTTGAAAAAATGATAGTAGCTAAAAATAAAATAAATATGGTGATATCACCAATAGAATACAAAATACTAAAGAAATTAGTACAGTGTAAAAATCAAATTGTTACAAGACAAGCACTAATAGATGCAATTTGGGATAATGATGGAGAGTATATAGAAGAACACGCTTTAACAGTAAATATTAATAGATTAAGAAGTAAAATAGAAGATAAATCATCTGATTATAAATACATAAAAACAGTATATGGTATGGGATATATGTGGATTGGTGAAAAGAATGAAAAATAGTAAAAGTATTTTTAATAACTGCTATATAAACTTTTCTATTTTATACATTATAATATCATCAATATCATTTTTTTTAATCAAACAACAAACAAATGCTATTTTAAAAACCTATCCAAATTCTTTTGATACAGTTAAAAATATTAATAATATAAGCTTTTGTTTTGGATTACTATCACTAATAATAGGTGTATCATTCGTATACATTATAAGGATAAATATTGTTAAATTTAGTGATAGCATTATAGATAATATAGATTCTTTCATATCTCAAGATAAAGAAATAATTCTAGAAACTAATAAAGATACTTTGCTTTCTAAGATACAAAATAAATTTAAATATATGATAGAAATTATGGAAAATAAAAATAGAAGATACTTAGAGGAAAAAGATAATATAAAGTCTTTAATATCTGATATTTCTCATCAAATAAAAACTCCTATAGCCAATATTTCTATGTATAATGAAACTTTAATAAATAGAGAACTAGATAGAGAGAAACAGATAATATTTTTAGAAAATATGCAAAATCAAGTCAGTAAATTAGAATGGCTAGTTAAGTCACTTATAAAAATGTCTAGACTAGAAAGTGGAATGATAGCCTTAAATATAGAAAAACATAGAATAAGTGATACAATTGCAAATGCACTTAGCGGAATATATTTAAAATCAGAAGAAAAAAATATATCTATAAATGTGGATATTGACGAGAAACTAGAACTTTATCATGATAAGAAGTGGACTAGCGAGGCAATATTTAATATTGTTGAAAATTCAGTGAAATATACAAAAGATAATGGAAGTATAAATTTAAAGATAGATAAAATGGATCTATTTACTAAAATAAGTATAATAGATAATGGTATCGGGATAGATGAATATGAGATTAATAATGTATTTAAAAGATTTTATAGAAGTAGCAATGTGTCTAATACAGAAGGTGTTGGAGTTGGGTTATATCTAGCAAGAGAGATTATAAATAAGCAAAGTGGATATATAAAAGTAGAGTCTAAAAAAGGAGTAGGAACCAGCTTTTATGTATATATGAAAAATTAAACTATATAAAAGGTAAGCACTGTTAATTAATAGTGCTTTTTTGTGTTAAATATCTCAATATTGTTATGATTTATATAAACAATATCACAAGACTGTGAGGATTTAAAATATATTTATATGATAACATTTAAGTATATTAATAATTAAAGTTAATTAACTTAGATAGAATTATCCTAAAAAGATATTAATATATATAAAATTTAAAGGGGATTTTAATTAATGAAAATATTAGAAAGTAAGAACTTAAAAAAATACTACGGAAAAGGTGAAAGTCTAGTTAAAGCACTAGATGGAGTTGATATAAGTATAAACAAAGGGGAGTTTGTTGCTATAGTAGGTACATCGGGAAGTGGTAAAAGTACATTACTGCATATGCTAGGAGGACTTGATAGACCTAGTGAAGGAGAAGTGATAATTGAAAACAATAACGTATTTAAAATGAGTGATGAGGAACTTACAATATTTAGAAGACGTAACGTTGGATTTGTATTTCAAAACTATAACCTAGTTCCTATACTTAATGTTTATGAAAATATAGTGCTACCAATAGAACTAGATGGATGCAAAGTAGATAGTGATTATATAACTGAAATAATAAACATACTAGGACTTAGTAAAAAGATAGACACCTTACCGAATAACTTATCAGGTGGACAACAGCAAAGAGTTGCAATTGCAAGGGCTTTAGCAACAAAACCGTCTATAATACTTGCAGATGAGCCAACAGGAAATCTAGATAGTAAAACTGAACAAGATGTCCTTGGACTTTTAAAAGTAACTAGTAACAAGTTTAGTCAAACTATAATTATAATAACTCATAATGAGCAAATAGCACAAATGGCAGATAGAATTATAAGAATTGAAGATGGAAAAGTTGTAAGTAGAGGTGAAAGCCATGCTACAAAATAACAACCAAGAAATCATAAAAAAGCTAAGTAAAAGAAGTTTTAAAGCTAATAAAATAAGAAATATTATATCTATTTTAGCAATAACATTAACCACAGTTTTATTTACATCATTATTTACAGTAGGCGTATCTATAATGGATTCTTTTAATACTTATATGATGATGCAATATGGTATGAGTTCCCATATACAAATGCAAGAAGTAGATAAAGGTCAGATAGATATAATAAAAAATAATGAAAGTATAGATAAAAGTAGTATAGGTATAGTTAAAAATATTGATAGTGCTAAAAATCCAGAGTTTTCAACTCAAACTGTAAATCTAGCAGTTTATGATAGCCAGAGTATAAAAAATTCTATAAATACAGAGATGATAGAGGGTAGTTTACCAAAATCTAAAGAAGATATAGTTATGCCAATAGAAGTATTAGATATGTTAAAACTACCTCATAAAATAGGTACTGAAGCAAATATAGATATTCCAGTATCTAAAGATGGAGCTTATACTGGAGAAAATAAAACATATAAATTTAAATTAAGTGGATATTTTACATATAAAACAGCAACAGCTATGCCACTTCATGATACTTATATAAGTGATGCTTTTTACAATGAATACAAAAAAGATAATGAAGTAGGACATACATGTATAAGCTTTAATTTTAAAGATGATAAAAACTTAGAGAAACAAGTTGAAGATTTAGTTAAAGATATTAGGCCATATTCAGGTAAATATAGTGTAAATCCAGCATATTTAGATAATCAAGTAACAAATACTAGTGAATTTATAAAAAATGCTCTTCCAATAATTTTATTAGTATTTATAATACTTACAAGTGGATATCTTTTAATATACAATATATTTTATATTTCAGTAGTAAAAGATATAAAACACTATGGTTTACTTAAAACTATAGGAACATCACCAAAACAATTAAGAAAATTAATAATAAATCAAGCTAATAGATTATCATTAATAGCAATACCAATTGGATTATTTTTAGGATTTATAATAGGTAGAATACTTTTACCTATAGCTATGGAGTTTACTTTCGCATCAAGTTTGAAATCAATAGATTCAAATAATCCAGCTATATTTATAGGTGCTATTATATTTTCATATGTTACTGTCAGAATATCTTGTATGAAACCTGCAAAACTTGCAAGTAGCGTATCTGAAGTGGATGCTACAAGATATAGTGATCGAGATAGTAATATAAAGCGTAAAGCAAAAAAAGGTAAAAGTGGTTCTAAAATTCATAAAATGGCACTTTCAAATATGTTTAGAAATAAGAAAAAAGCATTATTAGTTTTAATGTCTATGTCTTTAAGTTGTATTATATTTTTAAGTGTATCAACTGTAATAAGTAGCATGAACCCAAAAAGAGCAGCAGATGGTATGATGGTAGGTGACGTAGAAATACAACATGGAGAAGCTCAAAATTCAAAAATATATGATAATATAATACCGATAGATGAAGAATTTATAAAAGATGTTAAAAGTTTAGATGGAGTAAAAAGTATAGATAAAATATATAAGGACTATTTAGGCCGTGTAGCTTATGAAGGAATATTAAAAGAAGAATTTTTAAGTCAAAGGGTAGATAAAGAATATGTAGACAAGTATTGGAAAGGAGAAGACCCTAGAAAAATTTCTGATTTTCAAAAGAGTGTAAATATAGAAATAAGTGGAGTATCTTCTGGAGAGTTGATGAAAAGAATGCTTGAAGGTAATATTACTGATTTTTATGGTGAGACAAAAATAATAGAAGGAAATATGGATATAGAAAAGTTTAATAAAGGTGGATATATAATAATTAGAGGGCATGAAGGTAGTAAAATAAAAGTAGGAGATAAAATAGAACTAAAATATCTTAAAGGTAATACATTAGAAGAAGGGTATACTACTAACGAGCTTGAAGTAATGGCAATACTTGATGGAGCAGATAATTTTAATATGTATGTATATGTAAATGAACAAAATTATAAAAAAATAGTACCAAAAGCATATATACAAAATGTAGTAGTAGATGTAGATAAAAATGTAGACGAAGTAGAAAAGAGTATAGAGAAATTAAATGAAAAGTATAATAATCCATACACTCATATATTTTCAAAGAGAACATATATAAAAGAAGCTAAAGAAACTCAATCTATTATAACTATTATAGGAATGAGCGGTGTATTTATAATAGGTTTAATAGGAGTGCTAAATTTTATAAACACTATGGTAACTAATATAATATCAAGAAATCAAGAATTTGCAATGCTTGAAGCAGTAGGAACGACTAAAAACCAACTTAAAAAAATGTTAATACTTGAAGGTATGTATTACGCAGTTACAATAACCTTTATAAATATTACCCTTGGTAGTATGGCCACTTTATTAGGATTTAATATTATAAAGACTAGATACTCTGTATATACTTATCCAATAGAAGCTTTATTGATATGTACGCTGTTAGTATTTTTAGTAAGTTTAATAGTTCCTTTAATTGTTTATAAATCAACATCTAAAGAGAGCATAGTAGAAAGAATTAGAACAATAGAATAAAATGTATTTAACTAACTTATTAGGTATATGTGATATTAGCATTTTATTTAACATAGCTTATTAAATAGTTTAAAAATCCCTCTAGTAGACAGATTACTAGAGGGATTTTTTATATGCTAGAGAAAATTTCAGTTTTGAAATTTTGTTATATAAAAAGTATAACAAATATAATAAAAGTTATTGCATAAAAAATATAGTTGTTATATATTATATATAACAACTATATTTTGGAGGAGATAAAATGTTAAAGTTAGTAAATGTTTCTAAGTCGTACAAAAATAAGTTAGCAATAGATAATATATCACTAGAAATAAATAAAGGTGAAATATTTGGATTTATAGGTCACAACGGAGCAGGTAAAACAACAACAATAAAGGCAATAGTTGGAATACATGACTTTGAAAAAGGTAATATATTAATAAATTCACATTCTATAAAAACTAATCCAATAGAATGTAAACAAGATATAGCATATATACCAGATAACCCAGACCTTTATGAATCTCTTACAGGAATACAATATCTTAATTTTATAGCAGATATATTTAAAGTAGAGAGAGTTAAAAGACAAGATTTAATACAAAAGTACTCTAGAGAATTTGAAATAGAAAAAGATTTAGGAAGTTTAATATCATCATACTCACATGGTATGAAACAAAAATTAGCAATAATATCAGCATTGATACACAGTCCAAAAGTATTAATACTTGATGAGCCATTTGTAGGACTTGACCCTAAAGCTTCATTTACAGTAAAAGAAATAATGAAAGAGTTTTGTGAAAAAGGCGGTTGTATATTTTTCTCAACTCATGTGTTAGAAGTAGCTGAAAAGATATGCGATAAAATAGCAATAATTAAAGATGGGAAAATAATAGCATCTGGAACTACATCTGAGGTAAAGGGAGATAATTCTCTTGAAAATATGTTTATGGAGTTGATTGAACATGAGTAATTTACTTTTATTATTAAATACAAATATAATCAATGAATTCAAATTAAATAATATAAAAAACGCTGATAAAAGGGAAAAAAATAAAATATTAGGAACTACAATGCTAATTTTATTTTCAATATGTATTCTAGCTTACTATATATTTTGTATGTGTATTTCAATTTCAGATATTTTAATACAAATAAATCAAATGGAGCTATTATTAGTAATTGGATTTTTAGGTTCAACACTATTTACTCTTTTTACATCAATATACAAAGCACCATCATATTTATTTAATGCTAAAGATTTTGATATGTTAACTAGTCTTCCTATAAAAGACTCAACTGTATTAAGTAGTAAAATATTGATGTTACTTTTTACAAACTATTTATACTCATTAGGGGTTATGTTAATACCAGCTATAGTGTATTTTATAAAGGTTGATATTAGTGCAATTTACTTTATATATTTAGTATTATTAATGTTAATGATGCCATTAATACCAATAGTTATATCTTCTATTATCTCATTTTTTATAGGTGGTATCTCATCAAAGTTTAAATATAAAAATGCAGTTTTAATAATTGGAAGTATATTATTACTTATAGCATATATGGGTGTTGCCACTCAAATAGAATCTATAGGTATGAATATATTAAAAAATAGCAAAGGAATAATAGATGGAATTAGTAGTATATATCCACTTACTTACTATTTTATAGATGCTTTAAAAAATAGCAATTTAATATCTTTATTAATATTTTCAGTAATATCTTTAGTGCCATTTTTATTATTTGTTAAGATATTTTCTAAACAATTTAGAAATATAAATGCTAAAATGAATGAAAGTTATAAAGATAAGGATTATGAAGTAAAAGAGCTTAAATATTCTTCACCAACAGTGGCTCTTATGAAAAAAGAGATAAGTAGATATTTTTCATCTTATATATATGTACTAAATACATCTGTTGGAATAATACTTTTGACTTTAATGACAATTGGTATTTTAGTATTTGGTGCTGACAAGATAAATATGATGCTTAATCTTAATATAGATATGAATATGATAAAGCCTCAAATAATAGTTGCTATATTATTTATAATAATTATGTCTTGTACAACTTACTGTTCTATATCATTTGAAGGTAAAAATTTATGGATATTAAAATCATCACCAATTAAAGAAACTGATATATTTAAGGCAAAGATATATATGAATTTACTTTTAAATATTCCAATACCTATTATATGCTTTTTACTTTTAGGACTTAAGTTAAAATTTGATTTAGGTTTCATAGCTATAATGACACTTATAATCATAGCGATGTCTATACTTGTTTCATTATCAGGACTATTTGCAAATTTACATTTTCCAAATTTAGATTGGAAAAATGAAGTAGCAGTAGTTAAAAGAAGCATAGGTATAATGATAGTACTATTTGGAGGTATGATTTATTTAGGTATATATGCAGGAATTTATTTTATTTTAAATATAAGTAACTTAAATATATATTTATTAATAGGAACTATTATAACATTAATATTAGACTATATACTTTATAATCTGATAAAAAATAAAGGAGTAAAGCTCTTCAAAGCTATTTAGATAAGAGTATTAAGTATTAAATTTTTTTAATAATATGAAAAATGTAAATAAAACGAATATTTAGTTGACATATGAATATTAACCTAATACAATTTACTTGAAATCAAAATGCAATAATTT
>NZ_JAFFPK010000058.1 GCF_017590215.1 Clostridium sp. CCUG 7971 | reverse complement strand
TTTTTTATAATAGTGACCCCTTTATAATTTTTTTACCAAATAGTATGATATATTATAATAATACTTAAAAATAGGAGGAAACTGAAAGTGAATAGTACTAAGAAACTTACAGAGGCAGCATTACTTTCATCGTTATTTGTTGTAAGTACTATAATTGCTGTAGGTAGTGGTTTGGGGTATGCGCTTTATTTGGATTTTATAGTACCAATTTTCTTTTGCATAATATGCTTAAAATGTGAGCTTAAATATACTATATTATCTAGTATAAGTTCTCTTATAATAGTTGCTCTAGTACTTGGAAATATAGGAACTGCAATTTGGGCAGCTCAAAGTGTGATATTAGGAATTATATGTGGATTTCTAATGTCGAAAGCAACTACTATTATTGATGATATTATTTATGGATCAATAATTGGCATAGTACTTATGGTATTTATAGATTTATACGCATCAAAGCTTATTGGATACAGTTTTATGAAAGAATTTAGTCAGTATACTAAAATGTTCCATCTAAAAGGATACAGTGAAATGATTTATTATATGTTAATAGCTTTATTCCCTATGGGAACTGTGTTTAGTATATATTTTTTATCGTTATTATTATCTAAAAAATTGAATATATTAAAAGGTAATGCAAAAAGAAAATTACATATGATAAAGAATTTTAGAAATTGTTCTAGATTTATTTGTTGCTCTAAGAAAGTATTTTACTTATGTTCAATATATTTAATTTTAGTTGAATTAATGAGTATATTAAACATTAATATATCTATTGTATATTTAAAAACTATCACTATATCAATACAATATTTATGTTTTTACTTTGTTATAAGAGATGGATATATAATAGTGCAAAATTATGTAATATCTAAGTATCAAAAAATATCTTATGCAAGAATTTTATCTTTAATAACGATAGTACTACTTTTATTTATGTTTAAGGTAACAACTTTGGTAATTGTAATTTTAAATTTAATACTAGATAGTAAAATAGATATAAGAATTAAGCAAATTTTGATAGTAGACAACTATGTAAATAACCTGGTAAGTAAATAAATATAAAAGGTGGTTTATATGGAAAAAGAGATGGACTGGATAATGGAAATACCAATAGCACATAGAGGATTATATAATGAAAAATATCCAGAAAATTCTATTGGAGCATTTAAAAATGCAGTTAGGCATAAATATTCAATAGAATTAGATATTCAGTTCACTAAAGATAAAAAAATAGTAGTATTTCATGATGATAGTTTATATAGAATGACTAAAGATGAAAGAAATATTCATGATTTAGACTATGAGGAACTTAAAAAATTAAGATTATTGGATTCAGATGAAAAAATACCAACAATAGAAGACGTATTAGAAATAGTAGATGGAAAAGTAGGAATACTTATAGAAATAAAAAATAGTAAGGATATATTTGATTTATGTGAAGGGTTATATAATACTGTTAAAAGATATAATGGTAAATACTCCATACAGTCATTTAATCCATTCGTATTAGTATGGTATAAAAATAATGCAAATAATATTTTAAGGGGGCAAATAGCAGGTTTGCCAAGATATTCTTATAGAAATTCAAGCTGGTGTAAAAAATTTGCCCTTAAAAACATGGTATTAAACTTTAAAACGAAACCCGATTATATAGCCTATTCAATTAGAGGGATAGATAAACAAAGGATAGCTTGCCTAAGAAATAAGGGTATTCCAATAATATCATGGACTATAAAAAATAAAGAAGATATGATATATGCGTATAAATACTCAGATAATATAATATTTGAAGGATTCTATCCACCTAATAATAAAAATAATTATAATTACTTATAATATAAAAGATTTTGTAAATAATAATAAAAATAGTTGACAAAATATTAAATAGCGAATATATTAGAATTAATAATTAATATAAAAAAGCTATGAAAAGAACAAGTAAAACTAATGTAGTCTAACAGAGAGTTTCCGGATGGTGAGAGGAGCAAGTTAAGTTAGTTTGAATACATCTTAGAGCAGTAATCCCAAAAGATAACAACTAGTAGGGATTAACGTAGTAGCACACGTTATAGTGCTAAGGTATAGATATTGTACCTATTGAGGTTAATGCTGTAAAGTATTGATAAACTAAGGTGGTAACACGTGAGTAATGCTCTCGTCCTTTTATGAGGATGAGAGCTTTTTTATTGCAATAAATAAATATAGGAGGGTAAATATGATAAACTTAGATGAACAAATTAAAATAATATTAAAAGGTGTAGATGATATCATAGATGAGAAAGACCTTAGAGAAAAATTAGTTAAAGCGGATAAAGAAGGTCGTCAATTAGTTGTAAAATTAGGACTAGATCCATCAGCTCCAGATATACACTTAGGACACACTGTAGTTCTTAGAAAAATGAAGCAATTACAAGATTTAGGACATAAGGTAGTAATAATAATAGGAGACTTTACAGGTAAAATAGGAGATCCAACTGGTAAATCTCAAGCTAGAAAAGCATTAACAACAGAGCAAGTCTTAGAAAATGCAAAAACTTATGAAGAACAAATATTTAAAGTATTAGATAAAGAAAAAACAGAAGTTAGATTTAATAGCGAATGGTTAGCTAAATTAAACTTTGAAGATGTAGTAAAATTAGCTGCAACTATAACTGTAGCTAGAATGTTAGAAAGAGAAGATTTCAAGAAAAGATACGAAAGTCATACTCCAAT
Organism: Clostridium sp. CCUG 7971; assembly: GCF_017590215.1. Taxonomy (GTDB): domain Bacteria; phylum Bacillota; class Clostridia; order Peptostreptococcales; family Peptostreptococcaceae; genus Faecalimicrobium. The sequence goes on along the minus strand of NZ_JAFFPK010000058.1, from coordinate 714 downwards.
ATCAGTGCATGAATTTTTCTATCCATTAATGCAAGGATATGATTCAGTTGCAATAAATGCTGATATAGAACTTGGAGGAACAGACCAAAGATTTAATCTGCTTATGGGACGTGCACTTCAAAAAGATTTTGGACAAGAATCTCAAGTTGTTATAATGATGCCTCTAATAGAAGGTTTAGACGGTGTTAACAAAATGAGTAAGAGTTTAGGAAACTATATAGGAGTAGATGAAGAAGCTGGAGTAATGTATCAAAAAGCTATGGAAATACCAGATGAATTAATAGTTAAATACTATAATTTAGTAACTGATGTTCATCCTGATGTAGTTAATAAAATAGAAGAAGATTTAAAGGAAGATAGAGTTAACCCAAGAAATGTAAAGATGGAGTTAGCTAAAGAAATAGTAAGATTATACCATGGAGAAGAAAGAGCTAATTTTGCAGAAGAAAGATTTAAATCAGTATTTCAAAAAGGCCAAATACCTGTAGATATATTAACGGTAGAAGCAAGTAGCGATAGCTTTGATTTAGCACAAATAATAGTAGAAAATAAACTTGTTCAAAGCAAAAGTGAAATGAGAAGATTAGCAACTCAAGGTGGAGTTAAAATAAATGGAGAAAAAGTCACGGATTTACAAAGTGTAGTACCACAAGGTGAATTAGTAATTCAAATAGGAAAGAAAAAGTTTATAAAAATAATAGTTAAATAATAAAA
>NZ_JAFFPK010000057.1 GCF_017590215.1 Clostridium sp. CCUG 7971 | reverse complement strand
TTTTAATTCTATCCATGCTCTATCATATATTTTTATATCATTACCGATATCTATAAATGTCTCAGACTTATCAAGTACATCCTGTGGAGGATATGCCACTGGGTTACTTGTTATTTCTTCATCTAATAATTCTAATGCTCCTGTATTAGGTATTGAGTAACCTATATATTCTGCATTTACCTTGGCATTTTCAGGGTCTAGTAAAAAGTTTATAAACATTTCTGCTTCTTTTTTATGCTTTGCTGTAGTTGGTATGCACATTGCATCAACCCACTTATTACTACCTTCTTTTGGTATTGAATATTCTAGATTGGGATTTTCTTCCATTAAAGTTACTGCATCTCCTGAGTATATTATACCCATTGCAGCTTCTTCTCCAAGTAATCTATCTTTTCCTTCATCATTTACATATGCTAGTACTAAGTCTTTTTGCTTCATAAGAAGCTCTTTTGCTTCATTTATTTCTTTTGGATCAGTAGTATTCATACTATATCCAAGTTTTTTAAGTGCTATTCCCATAGTGTCTCTTACAGAGTCAAACATCATTATATTACTTTTATACTTAGGATTCCAAAGTATATCCCAGCTATTTACTGGTTCATCTACCATTTTTTTATTATATAAAATCCCAAATGTTCCCCACATGTAAGGTACACTATATTCATTAGTTTCATCATATATAGGATTTTTGAAATTTTTATCTATATATTTAAAATTCGGTATATTTTTAAAATCTATTTTTTGAAGAAGCTTCTCACTTTTCATCTTTTCTACCATATAGTCAGATGGGAAAACTAAGTCATAGCTTGTGCTCCCACTTTTTACTTTTTGATACATCATTTCATTTGTATCATAAGTTTCATATTGTACTTCTATTCCTGTCTCTTCTTCAAATTTTCCTATAAGGCTTTCGTCTATATAATCTCCGACATTATATACACTAAGAACATTTTTTGATTCATTGCTCTTACCACACCCTACTGTAAGTCCTAAGCTTAATCCAGTAATAGTTAAAAGTGATATTATTTTTTTTGATATAGCCATTACTTCTCACCTCTTACTATAGATTGTTTTTTATTTGATAGTAAAAGTAAACCTAAAACTACGATGAACATTATAGTTGATAATGCATTTATTTCAGGTTTTATACCTCTTCTAGCCATACCATATATCTCTATAGAAAGATTACTAACACCATTTCCTGTATTAAAGAAACTTATTATGAAATCATCTATAGACATAGTAAAAGCAATTAAAAATCCAGATATTATACCTGGTTTTATTTGAGGAAGTATTACTTTTCTAAGAGCATATATAGGTTTTGCTCCTAAATCCATAGCTGCTTCTTCAATATTTTGTGGTAATTGCTTTACTCTAGGTAAAACAGATAGTATTACATATGGTATATTAAACATTATGTGAGCTAAAAGCATAGTAGTAAATCCAAATTCTACATTTAAAAATACAAATAAACTCATAAGTGCTACTGCTGTAACTATATCTGGGTTTAATACTGGTAGATAGTTAATGTTTAGCATTAACTTTCTATTTTTGCTTTTCATTTTATGTATCCCTATTGCACTTATCGTTCCAACTATTGTAGCTATTATAGATGAAATTAATGCTACTATAATTGTATAATATAAAGCGCTCATAATACTTTCATTATGAATTAGTCTTTCATACCACTTAAATGTAAATCCGCCCCAGTGAGCCATTGATTTAGAATCATTAAATGAAAATACAACTAATGCAAATATTGGTGCATATAAAAATATAAACACTAAAAATAAATATATATTAGATATTGATTTTCTTAACTTTAAAATAATAACCCACCGCCTTCCTTGTCTGATTCATCTTCAAACTTAGCCATAATAGCCATAGATATTAATATAACTATCATCATAAATATTGATACAGCAGATCCGAAGTTCCAATCTCCTACTACTGTGAATTGTTGTTCTATTAAATCTCCAAGTAACATAAATTTACCGCCACCTAATAGTCTTGATATAGCAAATGTTGTAACTGCTGGCATAAATACCATTGTTATCCCAGATATAACTCCTGGTAGACTAAGTGGGAAAATAACTTTTGTGAAAACTTGGAATTTATTTGCTCCTAAGTCGTGTGCTGCATTAACTAAATCATTATCCATTTTTGATAACGATGTAAATATTGGTAACACCATAAATGGTAAGAAGTTATATACCATACCAAGAAGTATCGCAAAATTAGTATATAAAATACTTATTGGCTCCACTCCAAATAATCCAAGGAAAGAATTTAATAAACCATTTTTACCTAGTATTGCTACCCAAGCATAAGTTCTTAAAAGGAAATTCATCCACATTGGTAGAATAAATAATAATATTAAAGTTCCTCTTTTACTTATAGGTGCTTTAGAAATTATATAAGCAACTGGATAACCAACTATAAGGCATATTAATGTTGCTATTCCTGCTAACATAATTGATCTAAAAAATACTGTAAAGTATATTGGGTCCATTAGTTCTTTATAATTTGCTAATGAAAATACATATTTACCATCTACTTCTGTGCTAAAACTGAAAAATATTACTAATATTAAAGGGATTACTATGAATATTGCACTCCATATTACGTATGGATAAGCTAAAAATGATTTTTCTTCATATTATTCAGCTACTTTTCTCATAATATGAATATCTTCTGGATATATATCCATACCAAGCATTGATCCTATTTCAGCATTTTTAGTATTATGAAGTATCCAACTTCTGTCATTTTCTTTTACTGTTATTTCATAGTGAACTCCTTTAAATACTGTAGATGTAACTGTTCCCTTTAACATACCATCTTCTGCATTAACCATTTTTATATCCTCTGGTCTTATTACAACTTCTATATCTTCATTTTTTTCAAAACCTTTATCTACGCAATCAAACTCTTTATCACAAAATACTACTTTAAAATCATCAAGCATAACTCCATCAAATATATTACTTTCACCTATAAATCTAGCTACAAATGAGTTTTCTGGCTCATTATATATATCTTCCGGCGTTCCCATTTGCTGAATTTTTCCTTTGTTCATAACTATTATAGTGTCTGACATACTTAGTGCTTCTTCTTGGTCATGAGTTACGAATATAAAAGTTATTCCTAATTTCTGTTGCATTCTTTTTAACTCTATTTGCATTTCTTGTCTTAATTTTAAATCTAGTGCTCCTAAAGGCTCATCTAGTAAAAGAACTTTAGGTTCATTTACTAATGCTCTAGCTATAGCAATTCTTTGTTGTTGACCACCACTTAAAGAATCAACCTTTCTATTTTCAAAACCTTCTAATGCAACTAGTTTTAACATCTCTTTTACTTTTTTATCTATTTCTTCCTTTGGCATTTTCTTAATCTTAAGACCAAATGCTATATTTTCGTAAATATTCATATGTGGAAATAACGCGTACTTTTGGAATACTGTATTTACTTGTCTTTCATATGGAGGAAGGTTGTTCATTTCCTTACCTTCAAATAAAACTTGACCTTCATCTGCGTATTCAAAACCTGCTATTATTTTTAAAGTTGTAGTTTTACCACATCCACTTGGTCCTAGTAATGTCAAAAACTCATTTTTCTTTATATCTAAATTTAATTTATCTAAAACTGTGTTATCGTCGTATGTTTTAGATATGTTGTGTAATTCTATTATATTTTCTACCAATTGTTAACACCTCTTCTCTAGAATGACGGTGGCGTACTCACCCAAATTACTTTTGCTGTAGTTTTTCCTGCATTTGATATATAATGATTAGCTCTTGGTTTAAAGTAGAAACTTTCGCCTTTTCTTACTTTACTTTTTTTATCACCTATATGTAAATATATAGCTCCAGCAAGTACATATCCGAATTCTTCTCCCTCATGTGGTTTTTCTTCTTTATATTGCCCACCAGGATATAAAGTTATTATTACAGGTTCCATTTCATTTTTTTGTGAATTTGGTATTAGCCATGTAAATGTGTATTTTAAGTCCTCATCTTCTGTTTCAAACATATCATCTTTTGTGAAAGAAATCCTTTCATCATCTATTTCATTAAAAAATTCCCTTAAATTTGTACCTAATATTTCAAGTATATCTATAAGGGTAGCAATGGATGGTGATGTTAAGTTGTTTTCTAATTGAGATATAAATCCTTTAGACAACTCACATCTATTTGCTAATTCTTCTTGGGTCAGTTGTTTTTCTATTCTCATTCGTTTTATTTTTTCACCGATATCCATAGTTCCACCTCCTAAGGTTTTGTTATTATAACTAAACACTATGTTTAAAATTTCTAAACAACAAAATTTATTATATAAAAATTCATACTATAATTCAATAGATTTTAGTTATTTTTTTATTTTTTATTTTCATATATAAAAACTAGCATTTTAAACACTTTGTCTAATATCTCCTAGTAATTGTGTTTATATTAATATTTATAAAGTTTAGTATCCCTAATTTATATAAATTAATTTATAAAATAATAAAAATTAATTTATATATTTTTTTAGTATTTTTATATATAAAAATAACATCTTTATTCAAAGATGTTATTTTTTGGTTATTCGTTTTCAACTATTTCTTCTGTCATATTATTTTCTCTATTTAAATATTTTCTAATTCCTATTATATTATCTTCAATAGACTTGTGATTAATTTTAGAAGAATCAAATTTAAATATTTTAAATACTATTTGCATAATATATCCTAGGCTTAAAGCAGCTATAATTGTTCCTACTCCAGTTTTTCCTCCTAAAATAACTCCAACTAATAAAGCTCCTAGTTCTATGCATCCTCTTATTAGTTTTACTGGTTTTTTTGTCTTCTTTTGAAGAGCAACCATTAAACCATCTCTTGGACCACTACCAAGTCCACATCCCATATAAAATACGGTTCCAACAGATAAAAATATTAATCCTATTATTAATGTGGCAAATCCTATTATTTTATTATTTGGCAACGGTGCCATATTATTAAAAACTATTATATCCATAAAAATCCCAATGAATATCATATTTAATACAGTAGCGATACCTATTTTTTCTCCAAGTAATGCATCTATAATTACAATAAGTAGTCCAACTATAATACTTGCTGTACCTATAGTTATGCCTGTTCTATATGATACTCCTTGATGAAAAACGTCCCAAGGTGCAGCACCTAGGCTAGAATTTATAATACATATAGTTCCATAAGCACATATAAAAAATCCTGCAAAGAGTCTTAATCCCTTCAATATAATTTTACCCAACAATATCTATCCCTCCATTTTTATCCAACAATCTAGTCATCTATTATAATACAGTATCATTGTAATAATAACTAGTTAAAACAACTTATTTATCTTGTTATTATTTAGCTTGAGATTTAAATTCTTTAAATAAGAATAGACTAACTATAATAACTGCCATTATATCTGCTATTGGTTGCGATATCCATACTCCATCTAGTCCTAAAATTCTCGGTAAGGTTAATATTAATGGCACTAATATTATAAATTGTCTAAGTAATGTTAAAAACATTGATTGCTTAACTTTTCCTATAGATTGGAAATATACTGGACCAATTATAGCTATAGAAACTATCGGCATCGCGAATAAATTTATATTTATACCTTTTTTAGCTAAATCTATAAGTGATTTATCTTTATTAAATATACTTATAAAGAATTCTGGAAATACTTTTATCAGTATAAATCCAGTCGTCAATATAAATATAGCCGTTATTATTGCTAAAATTAATGCTTTTTTACTTCTATCATACTGCTTAGCTCCATAATTATATGCTATTATAGTTTGCATCCCTTGGCTTAACCCAAACACAGGCATCATAAATAAAAGGTATATAGAAGTTACACAAGTCATTGCCCCTATTGCAAAATCTCCTCCATACACTTTTAAAGAATTATTACTTATTACATGTATTAATCCAGTTGCCATTTCCATTAAAAAAGGTGCTAAACCTACTGATATAATTACCTTTACTATTTTAAAATCCATTTTAATATTTGATTTTTTTAGCTCTACGCTTGATTTTTTTCTTAAGAAATATCTTAATACCCATATTGATATTATTATTTGACACAGTACTGTAGCTATAGCTGCTCCCTTTATACCTAAACCAAATACAAATATAAATATAGGGTCTAATATTACATTTAATATACATCCTACTATCATAGTCTTAGCAGCTAATTTAGGGTTACCTTCTGCTCTAATTGCGCTATTTAAACAAAATGCAATTAAATTAAATGGTGTTCCTAAAAATATAACTCCTATATAATCTCTTGCATAAGAAATTGTATGTTCACTTGCACCAAATAGGTAAAGTATTTTATCTATAAATAAAATGCCTACTATCACTACTATCAAAGATATAATAATTACTAACATCAATGTATTTCCTAACACTTTTTCTGCATTTTCTTTGTCTTGTTCACCAAGCTTTATGGAAATATTAGTACTTCCTCCAACTGCAATTAAAACCCCAAAACCTACTATTATTGTAAATATTGGCATAGTAACCCCAAGACCAGATATAGCAAGTGCCCCTACACCTTCAATAGAACCTATAAAGGCTCTATCCACAGTGTTATAAAGAGATGTTACCATCATTGCAAGTATTGCAGGTACTGAGTATTTTATTAATAAATTACTTATACTTTCATGTCTTAATGATTCTTGATTGTCCACTTTTTCACCTTTTAAACCATATCATACGTTATACATACTGGTCTTTGTGTCCTTGGGTCTTTAACAATTTCTGCATCTATATTAAATATTTCTCTAAGATTTTCTTTTGTCATAACCTGATTAGCACTACCTTCACATACTATTTTACCTTTTTTAACGCCTATCATATGATCGGCAAACCTAGCAGCATTATTAAGTTCATGTATAACCATGACAATGGTTCTTCCTTCTTTTTTATTTAATTCTTCTAATAATTTTAAAATTTCAAGTTGATGAGCTAAATCTAAATATGTAGTTGGCTCATCAAGTAAAAGTATATCCGTTTCTTGAGCTAAAGCCATAGCTATCCAAGCTCTCTGTCTTTGTCCACCTGATAAATCATCTATATCTCTATCTTTAAACTCTAAAATACCTGTTACCTCTAAAGCCCACTTTACAATGTCTTTATCTTCTTTTTTAGCTTTTCCAAATCCACTTTGATGTGGAAATCTTCCATAAGAAATTAATTCTTCAACAGTTAATCCACTTGGTGCTTGAGGACTTTGAGGAAGTACTGCCATTTCTTTAGCTAAATCTTTTGGGTTTTGTTTGTGTATATCCTTATCGTTTACGTAAATATTTCCACTTTTAGGATTTATAATTCTACCTATTGTTTTTAATATAGTAGATTTACCACATCCATTTGCACCTATTATTGTAGTTATTTTACCTTTAGGTATTTTTAAATTTAAATCTTTAACAATATCTATATTTCCATAACTTATATTCAAATTTTTCGTAGTTATACAATTCATATTTATTCCCTCTTTCTAGTTTGATAGCATTAAATAAATAAAATACGGTACACCAATTATAGATACTACTATACCTACAGGTATCTCTATTGGTGCTAATAAATTTCTTGATATAGTATCAGAAACTAATAATATCAATGTTCCTATAAGTGCTGCTGTTGGTATTAGTTTTTTATGCTTAGGCCCAACTAATTTTCTTGCAATATGAGGTGAAACTAAACCTAAAAATGCTATACTACCTGCTACTGATGTAGCAACTCCAGATAATATAACTGCATAAACAATTAATTTTCTTCTTTCCTTTTCAACATTTATTCCAAGCCCTGTAGATATCTCATCACCTAGGTTTATTGCATCTAAGTATCTGGCTTTATAAATAGTAAGTACCATAAATAGTAATATAAATGGTAAAACTGCAAGTACATACTTCCAGCTAGTTCCCCATATACTTCCTGATGTCCATGCCATAACTCTATTAAATTCTTGTGTTGTAAACTTCAATTGGAATATTGTTAGAATAGATGTAAATGCTACATTTATTCCTATTCCTATTAGTAATAATCTCGATGAACTTATACCATTTTTCCAAGCTAAAATATATATTAAAAACGCTCCAAATAAAGCACCACCTAGTGCTACTATTGGCATTGTAAATATCGTAAAATCACTAACTCCATCATATACATTCCCATTCATTAAAAATATGTATACTACTACAAATAATGCTGCTCCTGAGTTTATACCTAGTATACCCGAGTCCGCTAAATCATTTTTTGTTACACCTTGAAGTATTGTTCCTGCTGTTGCAAGCGCAGTACCTACTAATATAGCCATTACGATTCTCGGTAGTCTTAGTTTAAATATAGCTATTTCATGATTTCTTTGCCCTTGTCCAATTAATGTTTTTATAACATCCTCTGGACTTATAGCAAATGAACCTAAGTTTAAACTTACTAAAAACGTAATAAATATTAATACTATTAAAATTGCACTTATAAGTAAAAATTTTTTATTTTTGTTCATTTTCATAGTCTATTTAGTTTCCTTTCTTACAAGATATATAAATACTGGAACTCCTAAAAGTGCAGTTAATGAACCTATTGGTGTTTCAAATGGTGGATTTATCATTCTTGCCATAATATCACTATATACTAACAGTATTGCTCCTAATACCAAAGAACAAGGAATTATATACTTATAATCTGCTCCAACTATTGCTTTGACGATTTGAGGTACTATAAGACCAACAAACACTATATTTCCAGCAACAGCCACTGATGAACCCGCTAATAGTATAACTAATAATAAACATATAAATCTTACTAAGTTTGTATTTTGTCCAAGTCCTATAGCTACTTCTTCCCCTAAACTTAGTATAGTTATCTTAGGTGCCATTACCATAGCTAGTATAGTGGATACTCCTCCTACTATGAAAAGTAATTTAACACCTTCCCATTTAGCACTTGTAAGACCACCTGCTATCCAAAAGCTTAACTGTTGTGATAAATTAAAATACATTGATACTGCCATTGCTAATGACACTAATAATGTACCTAGAGCAGTTCCTGCTAAAGCAAGCTTTACAGGATCAACTTTACCTCTTGATTTAGAACTTACAAAATAAACTAATAAACCACTAATACTTGCACCTAAAAAAGCAAATATCATAAGACCAAAACTTCCTAATGCAAATCCAGGAATTAGTACTTGTAATACTAAGGCTATTGCTATTGTAAATGTAGCTCCTTGAGTTATACCCATAACAGATGGATCTGCAATTGGATTTCTAGTTATACCCTGCATTATAGCACCGGATACTGCTAAAAATCCTCCTACCAATACTGCAGCTATTGCTCTTGGTAATCTTATATCTTTAACTATATTTGTATTTATATCAACATTTGATGAGAATAAGCTTTGTATAGTTGTCTTAAAACTCATATCATTTGCACCTAGGGATATTGATAATAAAATTCCTAATGCAAGAATGATAAGACCAAAAACAATTAACAAATATGCTTTTTTCTTTTTATTCAACTTAACCATATTTTCCTCCAAAACTTTATTAGCTTAAAATTAGATTTTCTCATATACCCATTTATTTCTATTTCATAAAATCTCTTAAATATAAAATAAGGTGTGAAAAATGTATACATTATCTCACACCTGTATTAATCAATTATTTTGTTAAAGCTTCCATCATTGGCTCTAATAACATTTCTCTTCCTATTGGGTTATAGCATTGAGTAAAGTATGGGATAGCATCAAGTATTGTTGCATTGCCTTCTTTAACAGCTCTTACTTTTGACCATACACTACTTTTATCTAAATCTTTTTTATCAGATTCAGTAGCTATTGCTACTATATGGTCTGAATCTATTTTAGTTAAACCTTCCATAGTAACAGTTGGTAATGTTATACCATCTTGCTTCGGCATATTTTCCGGTCTAGCTAATTTCATATCTTCATTAATTATAGTTCCTATACCTGCATCACTAAATACCATGAAGCTTCCTGTTGTTGATAATACTGGTAAGTATGATTTATTTCCATTTTTAGCTATTACTTCTTTACCCATTTTTTGTGCTTTTTCATCATATTTTTTTAACCAATCATTTGCAACATTTTCTTGATCAAATAATTTAGACATATCAACTAGCTTAGCTCTCCAATCATTTGCATAGTCTTTCATCATAACTACTGGAGCAATTTCTTTTAATTGGTCATATATTTTTTCTTGTCTTTGACTCATTATTATTAAATCTGGATTTAATGATAATATAGCTTCCATATCCATAGTGTCCATCATAGAATGACCAACTATTTTTGTTCCTTCTAATTTATTTTCTATGTATGATGGGAATTTATCAGTTTGATAAGAATCTACGTTTGCTGATCCAACTGGTTTTTTATCTAATATTAATAATTCCTCTGTAGATCCTGATATATCTACTATTTTCTGTGGATTAGCTGGTATTTCAACTTCTCCTTTTACACTTTGAACCTTTCTTGTTTCATTGCTAGATTCATTTATACTTTTACTTGAACATCCACTTAAAACACCCATTGTTAAAACTGATGTCAAAAGTAATGCTAATGATTTTTTCTTTAACATGAATTTGCCTCCTAATTGTTTTCCGTTTATACTTGAAATTAATTATCATTTCTGTATTTTATTATAACATTTCTTTCTATTTAGTCAATATTTTTATAAAATTTTGTATTTTACCAAATTTACACATAAAAATAAAACTAGATTTAACATCTAGCTTTATTTTTTATCTTTTAATTGTTCTTTTTCTTTATATATTTAGTATTACTTTGAGAATTTTCTATTCCATCAGATGGGATAGGTATTACTCCTTGTTTTGTATTCTCAGCATATCTAATTTCATTTTCAATAAGATTTAAATAATACTACTTTCATCATAGCCTTTTTATATTCATATTAAACTAACTTATAATCTTCAGGATTTAATTTACTTGCAGCTTCTTCATCTAATATTAATACTATATCATTGTGGAATTGTAATATTGAAGCTGGAACTTCTGGTATAACTTTTCCATATACAGTGTTGTATATAGCTTCTGCTTTACCTTCTCCACAAGCTAATAACATTATTTTTCTAGCTTTAAATATCGATCCAGTTCCCATTGTTATCGCTTTTCTAGGAACATCTTCTATCTTATCAAAGAATCTTGCATTAGCTTCTATTGTACTTTCTTTTAAATCAACTAAATGAGTTCCTCTTTCAAAGTTTATAGTTGGTTCATTGAATCCTATATGAGCATTGTGACCTATACCTAAAACTTGTATATCTATTCCACCAGATTCCTTTATAAAATTATCGTATCGGCTACATTCCGCTTCTATATCTTTAACCATACCATTTGGTACGTGTATATTTTCTTTTTTTACATTTATATGGTTAAATAAATTTTCATGCATGAAATAGTGATAACTTTGATCATTAGTTATAGGTAGTTGATAGTATTCATCTAAATTAAATGTAGTTACTTCACTAAAATCTATAACATTATTTTTATACATATTTACTAATTCTTTATACATACCCATAGGAGTACTTCCTGTTGCTAATCCTAAAACTGAATTTGGCTTTAATGTAACTTGGCTTAATATCATCTGTGCTGCTTTTTTGCTCATTTCTTCATAGTTTTTACATACTAATATTCTCATGTTTTTCCCCCTACATGTTATTTTTTAAATATAACGTTTCCTTTGTTTATAGTCATATAACAATTTATATTTTCATCAAATATAGCTATATCTGCATCTTTTCCAATCTCTATACTTCCTTTAATTTTATCAACACCTATTGATTTAGCTGGATTTAATGAAGCAAGCTTTACAACTTTTCTTACATCTAAATTCGTATTGTTTAAGAAATTATATACCATTTTATTAAGTGGCATTACACTTCCTGCTAAAGATCCACTTTCTAATCTTGCTTGACTATCTTTTACTACAACTTTTTGACCACCTAAAGAATATTCTCCATCTTCAAGTCCGCCAGCTTCTATAGAATCTGTTATAAGTATTATTTTATCTTCACCTTTATTGTCTAATATAAATTGGAATAAATCTGTAGTTATATGGATTGTATCTGCTATTATCTCACAGTATGCATTACTTGTAAGAGCTGCACCTACTACACCAGGATTTCTATGGTTAAGAGGTGTCATACCATTAAACATATGAGTTATATTTCTAGCTCCTAAGTTTATAGCATCCATAGCTTGTTTATATGTTGACTTACTATGTCCTATTGATAATGCTATATTTGTATTTCTAACTACTTCTTTAGTAAATTCATAGTTTTCATCATTTTCTGGGGCATAAGTTATTACCTTTATTACATCTTTATACTTTTTAATAAATTCATAACTTGGCTCTGCTATAAATGTTTCATTTTGAGCTCCTTTATATTTTTGGTGTATAAATGGGCCTTCTAAATGAGCTCCTAATATTTCCGCTCTACTTTCTCCACTTCCCATTAACTCTTTGACAACATCTAATGCATTATATATTGATTCTTTATCCATTGTCATAGTTGTTGGTAAAAATGATGTTACACCATATCTAGCCACAGATTTTGCTATAGTTGTAACTGATTCTTCAGTTGCATCCATTGTGTCTTTTCCCATATTCCCATGAATATGTATATCTATAAATCCTGGAGATACAAATTGTCCTTTAGCGTCAATAATTTCACAGCCTTGAGTCACCTCATCACTTATATCCACTATCTTTTCATCAAATACCAATACTTTATCTTCTAGTATTTTATTTTCTAATATTATTTTCCCATTAACTATACATTTCATATCAATCACCTACTCACTTAATATTAATTCATATTGGAACTTGTCACTTCTAAATACTGAAATAGTATATTCTATAGGTTCTTTGTTTATGTCGTATGAATTTCTTTGTATCTTAAGTGCTAATGAACCTTCTTCAGCTTCTAAAAGCCTACTTTCTTCTTTTGATAAAACTATTGGTTCTATACTTTGGTTTGCTTTTGTAATTTTATGATTATATGTTTCATTTAATATTTTATATAATGAATTGTTATCAATCATACCCTTAGTAAAACCTTTGCACGAAGCTTCTGATAAATACACTGTTTCTATAGCAAATGGTTCTCCATCTGTATATCTTAATCTAACAATTTTATATATATTGGTCTTATCATCACTTATTCCTAATTTCCTTTTCATTAATTCACTAGGAATTTCCATTTCAAAAGAAAGTATATCAGTCCTTATATCTATTCCCTTTTCTTTCATTACATCTGTAAATCCTCTTATATTTGAGAATTGATATTTCTTTTTATTTTTTGCTACAAATGTACCCTTACCTTGAACTCTATAAAGTAATCCTTCTGAAACTAATGTAGATATTGCTTTATTTACTGTCATTCTACTAACATCTTGCATGCTACATAGTTCTCTCTCTGGAATTATAGAATCTCCTTCTTTTAGTTCTCCTTCTTCTATCATCTTTCTTATTATAGAACTAAGTTGAGTATGTATCGGTACTGTACTATTTTTATTTATTTTATCCATTTGTTCATTACCTCTGTATAATTGGTATATACCAATTATACATTATTTTATCTATTTTTATCAATAGTTTCCTTGAATTCTTAACAAAATTTTTGTGTATAATATATTTCTTATATATGGTATTATATTAAATTATAACTAAGTAATAATAAGAACTAAGGAGATGATATAAATTGATAAAAATAGGTGATTTTAATACCCTTGAAGTAAAAAGAAAAACTGACTTCGGATATTTTTTAGACGCTAAAACTGGAAATACTAAAGATGATGTATTACTTCATAATAGATTATTAGGTAAAAATAAAATTGAAGTTGGTCAAGAAGTTAATGCTTTCATATATAAAGATTCTGAAGGTAGACCTTCTGCAACTTTAATCGCGCCTAAAGCTAAAGTAAATGAAGTAGCTTATCTTAAAGTAGTTGCTCATACTAAAATAGGTAGTTTCATAGATATAGGTCTTCAAAAAGACATATTAGTACCTTTCAGTTCTAAGACTTATGAACTTGAAAAAGGCAGTAGATATCCATTCTACATATACTTAGATAAGTCAGAAAGATTAGCTGCTACTACTGATATAAATGAGCATCTTACAACAGACCACGAATACAATATAGGTGATAATGTAACTGGTGTAGTTTACGGATTCCAAACTAATAACTCTGCTATGATTTGTGTAGATAACAAATATGCAGGTGTTATACTTCATAACGAATACTTCACTGAATTAAAAATAGGTGATGAATTAAGCTTAAACGTTATAAAAGTATATGAAGATGGTAAATTAGGACTTACTCCAAGAAGCAATAGAAAAGATGAACTAGATTCTTTAGAAAGCTCAATCATGAGTTATTTAGAAGGTGCTGATGGTCATATGAAATTTAACGATAAATCAACACCAGAAGAAATATCTACTGTGTTTAATAGCAGTAAAAAGAACTTCAAGCGTGCCCTTGGTGTTTTAATGAAAAAAGGATTAATAGCTCAAGATGAAAATGGAACTTCTATAAAATAATTCGTCCACACGTGACTCAAAATAATTCTCCAGCACAGTGGCTCAAAAAAGACTAGTCTAATGACTAGTCTTTTATATATTACTTTTCTATTCTTTCATATAAATCTATGAACTCTTCAGCTAATTGTTGGAAATTCATAGCATTCATAAGATGGTCTTGTGCATGAACTAATATAACACTCATCTCTGTTTTATTCCCACTTGCTTCATTTTGTATTAATTCAGTTTGGAATCTATGAGCTACAACCATACCTTCTTTAGACTTAGCTATATTTTCTCTAGCTGCTTCTATATTTCCAGCTTTAGCTTCCCTTATAGCTTCAAAAGCTAATCCTTTAGCATCTCCTGCATGAGCTATAATATTAAATGATATTTCAATTATTTTTTCATCCATTATAAATTTCCTCCTTATGTTATCTATTAAACTGTGGTAAATATTCTTTATGCGCTTCTAACATTTCGTCTAATAATACCTTAGCAGTATCATCAGATGGTATTAATGGATTTATAGAAAGTGCAAGAAGTGCTGTATTATAATCTCCATATACAGCAGCTTTTGCTGCTAATAATTCAAATGATTTTATTTCACTAACTAATCCATGAACCGCTTCAGGTAAGTACCCTATTGCTAAAGGCTTTGGACCATTTTTAGTAATAATGCTACTTACTTCTACACTTTGATCGTCTTTAAAGTCTCTTATAGCTCCATTATTTAAAGTATTAACTACTTGTATATCACCTTTGTCATTATATATAGAACTTATTAAGTTGCAAGCTGCATCACTATAGTATGCTCCACCTCTTTTTTCTAGCTGAGGAGGTTTTACATCTAAATTTTCATCTTTATATAATTCAAATAATTGTTCTTCTAATTCTTTAACTACCTGACCTCTAGCTTTCCCCTTAGAAAATTCATGAAGTTCTTCTTCCAACATTTCCTTAGACTTATAGTAGTATCTATGGTAAGGACAAGGTATTACTCCTAAAGCTTTAACAAATTCAGCGTTAAAATCTATAGCTTTTATATTTTGCATAGATATTTTAGAATTTGTAAACTTTTCTATAGCTTCCCCTGTTACATCTACTCCATCTAAAGATACATTTAGACCGTAAACCATATGATTAAGCCCAGCAAAATCCATATGAATTCTCTCATTATCTACTTCAAATTCTTTTGCTATACCATTTCTCATTCCTATAGGTACATTACATAATCCTATATAGTTTTTGAAATCAGTGTATCTAAATACAGCTTCAGTTATTATACCAGTTGGATTTGTAAAGTTTATAAGCCATGCATTTGGGCATAACTCTTGAATATCTTTAATTATATCTAATACTACAGGTACAGTTCTTAAAGCTTTGAAAAGACCTCCAGCTCCATTAGTTTCCTGACCTATTATTCCATGAGATAAAGGAATACTTTCATCCTTTATTCTAGCATCTAATAATCCAACTCTTAACTGAGTTGTTACAAAGTCAGCTCCCTTTAAAGCTTCTCTTCTGTCTAAAGTTAAATGTACATCTATATCTAATCCTGCTTTTTTTATCATTCTCTTTGCAAGATTTCCAACTATATCAAGCTTTTCTTTTCCTTCTTTTATATCCACTAACCAAATTTCACTTAATGGAAGTTCTTCATATCTTTTTATAAATCCTTCTATAAGTTCCGGTGTGTAACTAGACCCACCGCCTATAGTTACTATTTTTAGTCTTTTTTTCATTAATGTCTACCACCTTATCTATAGATTATTAGTTTACACTTTGTCTATCTAGCTTTCTCTTCGTCATTCTTTCTTCTGCTGCAACAAATGGTAAATAAATACCTATAGATATTAATAAGTTAACCGCTGCTAAAACTCCACCTGTCCAGTGCCCTGTAGCCATTAATCCTCCAAATATTGGTGGTGTAACCCATGGTATTTTAGACATTATTACTGGATGAACTATTCCTGATGATATTGCAAAGTACGAAAGTGCTGCACATATAACTGGAGCTAGTACAAATGGTATCGCATACATTGGGTTTAATACTATTGGTAAACCAAATATCATAGGCTCACTTATATTGAATAATGATGGCGGCCCACCTAAAGCTATCATTTCTTTACGTCTTCTACCTGCTATTAATAATGCTATTACTAGGCCAAGTATCATGCCTGATCCTCCTAAGTATACGAATGCATCAAGGAATGCTCCTGCAAATACATTGTATCCTGTAGTTGCTCCAGCTGCTGCTAAAGCTTCGTTTTGTCCACCTAATTGCATTAGTATTGGTTCAACAACTGGTAAAGCTATATTTGCACCATGTAGACCAAATATCCAAAGAACGTGAACAAATAATGCTACCACTATTGTTCCTATAAATGAATCAGCTACACCTGCTAAAGGCATCGCTAAATATTTTGATAATAAATCGTTAAGATACAATCCACCTGATAATTTATTTATAAAGATTCCTATAATACCCATTATGAATAATGTTAATACCCCTGGTAACAGTTTAGCAAATGATCTTGAAACTGCAGGTGGTACACTATCAGGCATTTTAATTGTTAACCATGATACTTTTGATAGTTTAACATATAATTCAGTTGCTATTATTGCTACTATAATCGCTGTAAACAATGCATCAGTTGATATATATCCCTTAGGAATAAATCCCCATCCTTCAGCTACAACTGCTCCAGCTTCATCCACTACTTTAGCTACTTGAGGAGCTAATAATAAGAATGAACTTAAAGATATAAGTCCCGCTTGTAATTCATTTTCGTTATATGATTTTGCTAAGAAATATGCTACTGAAACTGCTAAGAATAATGCCATTGTGGCAATTGATGCCCACCATATATTTCCCCCTAGTGTAGTCCATCCTTCACCAAATATACTAGCCATCATATTTTTGTATGCTTGAATTGGTAAGTTGTTAATAAGCGTTGCAAATGCACCAGCCATTGTTATAGGTATCATTGTAACAAATCCATCTCTTACTGCTACTAGATGTCTTTGTGATCCTATTTTTGCGGCTACTGGTACTAAGTATTTTTCCATAAAAGCCATTATCTTTTCCATTACTATACCTGCCTTCCCTCATCTTATTTTATGTTTTAGGGATTAGATAACATTTTCCTACCCCTTTGTATATAATTGTATTTTAAATGTATATACATTTCAAGTATTTTTTTAATTTTTAATATTTTTTGAAAAGGCAGAGTAAATTAGTAATATTTTCTATTTATTTTGGAACTGCATTTAATGTTAATGTATATCCATGATGATATGTATGAGAATATTCAAATGCTTCACTGTTTTGTAATTTGCATACCTGAGCTATATATAATAAAGCTTGAGGACCATCTAATTCTAAAGCTTCTTCTATTTCTAATTCAGACATAACAGCAGTTACTTCTCTTTCAGACATAGCTATTTTATATCCACAATCTGCTTCTACATAATTGTATAAAGATCCATTACAATGTTCTTTGCTTAAATTTGGAAATAACTTTACAGGCATATAAGTAACCATATATGAAACTCTTTCATCATCAGCAATTCTTACTCTTTTAATTTCCCATACATTATCATTTTCTTCTAAATTTAATTTTTCTTTAAGTGTTTCATCAGCTTGAACAATATTAAGATCCAGTACTATATTAGAAACTTTATATCCTTTACTCTCCATCTCTCTTGTAAATCCACTTATCGTAGATATATTGTCATATATATTATTTCCTAGTACTATACTACCGATTCCTCTTCTTCTTGCTATGTATCCACCGTTAACTAAATTATTAAGAGCTGATCTTACAGTCATTCTAGTTACATTAAATTTTTCTGTTAATTGTTTTTCAGAAGGTATTAAATCACCTTCTTGTAATTGACCACTTTCAATTAAGTTCATTACATAATTTTCAATATTTTTATAAATAGGTTCCTTCATTTCACTATATTCCTCTCTCATTTTTATTTTCTATATTTTATCTCTACAAAAATTCATATTACGAATTTCTACATATTTATATCAAATATAAGCATTAATCCTTTAATGCATAAAATTCTAATAATAAAAGTATATTATAATTTTATGTAAATTTAAAGGCTAGTAAAATTATATTAAATTTACTAGCCTTATTTTATTTATATTTTATTTACTTTAGTATCAATAGCTGCTTTTTTAACTGCATCTGAAACATTTTTAGCTACATTTTTATTAAATGCATCTGGTAAAATATAATCTATTGAAATTTCTTCATCAGATATAGTATTTGCAATAGCATAAGCTGCTGCTATTTTCATTTCTTCATTTATCTCTTTAGCTCTAACATCTAATGCCCCTCTAAATATTCCAGGGAATGCTAATACATTGTTAACTTGGTTTGGAAAATCTGAACGTCCTGTTCCAACTACTAATGCTCCTCCTAGTTTAGCTTCATCTGGCATTATCTCAGGAATTGGGTTTGCCATTGCCAATACCATTGATTTATCATTCATAGTTTCTACCATTTCTTTATTTAGCATATTTGGCCCTGAAACTCCAATGAAAATATCTTTCCCTTCTATTACTTCTCTTAAAGATCCCTTTTCATTATTTATATTAGTTTTATCTAGCATTTCTCTTTGTGCCCAGTTTAAGTCATCCATACTTTCTTCAAGTGCACCTTGTTTATTGCAAAATATTACGTTCTTTACATTCATACTTAGTAATATCTTTCCTATTGCAATCCCTGCAGCACCTGGACCGTTTATTACTACTTCTAAATCTTCAATTTTTTTAGATGATAATTTAACATAGTTAATTACAGCCGCTGCTACAACTATTGCTGTACCATGTTGATCATCATGAAATACTGGTATATCTAATTCTTTTTTTAATATATTTTCTATTTCAAAACATCTTGGAGAGCTTATATCTTCTAGATTTACTCCTCCAAATACAGGTTCTAATAATTTTACAGTATTTACTATTTCATCTACATCATTAGTTTTTAAACATATTGGAAATGCATCAACATCTGCAAATTCCTTAAATAATATTGCCTTTCCTTCCATAACTGGAATAGATGCATGCGCTCCTATATCTCCAAGTCCAAGCACTGCACTTCCATCACTTACTACTGCAACAGTATTTCCTTTTGATGTATATTTATATACATTATCTATATCTTTATGTATTTCTCTACAAGGCTCAGCTACACCTGGAGTATACGCTGTAGATAAATCATCTCTAGTTTCTATTTTGACTTTACTTTCTACACTAATTTTACCTTTATTTTCTTCATGCATCTTAAGTGCTAATTGAGAATAATCTTTATTGTTTTTCATACATCTTTCTCCCTTTTTCATATATATTATTTCCTTTGCTATCTATAGCTACAATTAGTTGAAGGTCTTCAACTTCTAATTTTCTTATAGCTTCTGCATCTAAATCATCATAAGCTATTACTTCGCAAGATTTTATAGAATTTGATATATATGCACCAACTCCACCTATAGCAATAAGATAAATAGCATTGTATTTTTTTATACCTTCTATAACTTCATTATTTCTTTTTCCCTTGCCTATCATTACTTTTAGTCCCTTTTCTAAAAGAGGAATTGTTAAATCATCCATTCTATAAGATGTTGTTGGTCCTGCAGAGCCTATTACTTCCCCTGGTTTACTTGGTGTTGGTCCAACATAATATATTCCTTGGTCTTTAATATTAAATGGTAACTCTTTATCTTTATTTATACAGTCTATTAGTCTTTTATGTGCTGCATCTCTAGCAGTATATATAGTTCCACTTAAGCTTATTATATCTCCACAATTTAGCTTTTTTATTTCATCTTCTTTTATAGGCATACTTAAACTTATCATATTGACTCTCCTATATAATTATTTTTTTATGTCTTGAAGCATGACAATTTATATTAACTACAACAGGTAAGCCTGCTATATGTGTTGGATATGTTTCTATGTTAATAGCTAGTGCAGTAGTATTTCCTCCTACACCTTGTGGTCCTATACCTAATTTATTAATTTCAGTTAATAACTCTTTTTCTAATGTCTCTATGTCTTTATTTTCATTATGAATTCCTACTTCTCTAAGTAGAGATTTCTTAGCTATTTGAGCGCATTTTTCTACTGTCCCTCCTATTCCAACTCCTACAACTATTGGAGGACATGGATTGGGGCCAGCTTCTGAAACTGTATCTATTACAAATTCTTTTATTCCTTCTATTCCGTCTGATGGTTTTAGCATTTTTAATTTACTCATATTTTCACTACCAAATCCCTTTGGTGCAAACTCTATTATTATTTTATCTCCCTTAATAATTTCATAATGTATTATTGCAGGAGTATTATCTTTGGTATTTATTCTACTTAATGGGTCTACAACTGATTTTCTTAAGTAGCCTTCTATATATCCTTGTCTTACACCTTCGTTTATTGCATCTGTAATTGTATCTCCTTTTACAACTACATCATTTCCTAATTTAACAAAAAATACAGCCATTCCTGTGTCTTGGCATATAGGTGTATTTTTTTCTTTTGCAATATTTGCATTATCTATTATTATATTTAAAATATTTTTTCCTAATTGACTTTCTTCTTTTTCTAGGTTTGATTTTAATGAATTTACTACATCATTTCCTAGATTTATGTTTGCATCTATACAAATTTCTTTTACTTTTTCCGTAATTTCATGAGATTTTATCACTCTCACTCGAACATCCCCCTATGCATTCAATTTTAATATTCGTATATTTATACTTTAACATTTTTTCTAGTCTACTACAAGTTGTAAAAAAGCTCACACTCATAAACTTAATTTTATAATTAATATTGATAGTATAATTTTTAAATAAAAAAAGAGTTAGTTATAAAACTAACTCTTTTTTTATTTTATTATATCTATAAATTCACACTCAGTTATTTTTTGTAAATCTAACGGATTTAATTGCACTTGATATCCTATTTTACCAGCACTTACTATAATTTGTTCTAAATTAGATGCAGTCTCATTTACAAAAGTTTTATATTTCTTTTTCATACCTATAGGGGAACATCCTCCTCTTATGTATCCTGTAATATTATTTATATCGGCTACATGTATCATTTCTATCTTTTTTTCTTTTGCTACATTTGCTGCTTTTTTAAGGTCTAAACTTTCATTTACCGGTATTACATATATGTATATGGTTTTGCTATTACCTTGAGCTACTAAAGTTTTATAAACTTCTTTTTCATCTTTTCCTATTTGTTTAGCTACTTCAACTCCATCTACATGTTCTCCTTTTTTTACATTATAAGAAAACATATTATAGCTTACTTTGTTAGAGTCTAATATTCTCATCGCATTAGTTTTTACTTTTGACATAACTCCTCCTAATATATAGCTTTAGTTTTAAATTTTTAAATCCCTTTATTTATTATATCAAATTATTAAATTATTCTTTTCATATTATTTTTATTATAATTACAAATTAAAAAGATATTGATTAAATATCAATATCTTTTTAATTTATATCTCTCTAGTATATTCTTTTAACCAGTCTTTTTCTTCTTCAGTTAAATATGGACCTATCTTATCATAAACAAGTTTGTGGTAAGAATTTAAGTAATTTACTTCATCTTTTAACATAATATCTTTATCTATAGCATCTAAATCTATCGGCGCAAATGTAACTACTTCAAAGTCCATAAATTGGCCATATTCATTTTTTTCAGCTTTTCTTACTACTATTTCATTTTCAATTCTTATACCATGAGAACCTTCTATATAAACTCCAGGCTCATTTGTAGTAACCATACCTTCTTCAAGTATGCAGCTATCATCTCTATCTGAAACTACTTTCCATCTAAATCCATTCGGAGCCTCATGTACATTTAAAACAAATCCTATTCCATGACCTGTTCCACATTTGTAATCTATTCCTAAATCCCAAAGCGGACCTCTTGCAAGCATATCTAAGTTATATCCTCTGCATCCATATAAAAACTTAGCTTTTGATAATCTTATCATACCTCTAACTACACTTGTGAAATGAGTTTTTATTTCTTTTGATATTTCTCCTAGTGCTATGGTTCTTGTTATATCTGTTGTTCCATCAAAGTATTGACCACCAGAATCTACTAAGAATAAGTCTTTTGGCTCTAGCTTATAGTTACTATCTTCATTGGCGCTATAATGCATCATAGCTGCATGTTCTTTATATGCTGCAATAGTATCAAAGCTGGGTTCTATAAATTTATCTTGTTGTCTTCTAAAATCCTCTAATTTTTTAGTAGCACTTATTTCACTTATATCTATTTTTCCTACGTTATTTTTTAACCAATACATAAATTTAGTAAATGCTACACCATCTTTTATATGGCTATTTCTAATATTATCTAATTCTATTTTATTTTTTATAGCCTTAAACATTATAGTAGGATTAGTTCCCTCTATCTTTTGTATATTTTTAGAAATATTATTATAAATTGCATAGTTTACCTTATTTGGGTCAAGTAAAACAACTTCATTTTCATTTAATTCTTTTACAAATTCATAAATTGAATCATAAGGCTTTATAACTACATTTTCTTTATCTAACTCTGTTTTTATTTCACTATTAAGTTTATTTTCATCAACAAATAAGTAAATATCGTTTAGACCTATAACTGCATATGAAAGTACCACAGGATTTGATTTTACATCTCCTCCTCTTATATTAAATAACCAAGCTATATCGTCTAATGTAGTAATTATATGAGTTGTTACATTTTTTTCTTTCATAACTTCTCTTACTCTAGATAATTTTTCACTAAAGCTTGCACCACTATATTCAATTCCTAGTAAGAAAGCTGGTTTATTAGGTAAATCATATCTATCTTCCCATAAGTTATCTATTAAATCATAAGAGTATTCTATTGATACGTTTTTAAATTCTAGCTTCTTAGATAGTTTTTCACCTTCTTTAGTGCATATTACTTTACCATCAAATCCTAATTTAGAATCATTTGGCATTTTATCTACTAAATATTCTTCTATAGTAGGTACTCCCTCTTCTCCCATCTTAAATAATTCTATACTAGTATCTTTTAATTGATTTTCAGCTTGTATAAAATATCTTCCGTCAGTCCATAAACCCGCTTCATCTTGAGTTACTACAACAGTACCTGCAGACCCTGTAAATCCTGATATGAATTCTCTACTTTTAAAATAATCTCCTACATACTCACTTTGATGATAATCTGAAGATGGTATTATGTAAGCAAAAATATTTTTTTCTTTCATTATATATCTTAATTTATTAATTCTTTCTTTTATCATAATTTCTGCCTCCTTATAATAAAATATTACCCTACAATAATTATTGTATATTATAACCTAAACAATACATAGTCTTAAATCTTTAATTTATATGTATACTGATATCTTCTTTATTAAGTTTCTTAGAATTATCTAATATAGCCTTTATTTCAATAGGTCTATTTCCTAATATAATTATTTTATCACCCAAATATAAAGCTTCATCAATATCATGAGTTACAAATATTACGGTTCTCTTTTCTATTTTTAGTATATCATTGAAATTATCTATTATAACTTTTTTATTTAATATATCAATAGATTTAAATGGCTCATCCATTATAATAATATTAGAAGGACAAATTAATCCCCTTGCAATATTAACTCTCTGTCTCATTCCTCCACTAAGCATTTGAGGATAATAATTTTTATAATCAGAAATTCCTACTAAGCTTAAGTATTTATGTACTTCTTTATCTAATTCATTCTTTTTGTAATAGTTTTTAGCTATTAATCTAATATTTTCTTCAACTGTTAACCAATCAATTAATCTATCTTCTTGAAATATATAGCTTATTCCAAACTTTTCTAAAGTATCAAATTCTCTACAATCACTTTTAATAATTCCACTTAAAATATTTAAAAGTGTACTTTTGCCACATCCTGATTTTCCAAGAATACAGTTTACTTTATTTTTATAAAATTTTATACTAAAATCTTTGAATATCTCATTTTCATTGTATATTTTATTTATATTATTAATTTCAATTATCATCTCTTCCATATAAAAGTTCTCCTTAATAATACTTTTTGAATTATATCTAAGATTACAGAGATTATTAGTATTATTACAATCCATGCAAAAATTCCTGATGTATTAAAATTAATCTTTTCAACTTGTATCATAGTTCCAATTCCATAAGTTGGTTGCCCATATACCTCACCTGCTATAACTACTTTTAGAGCTAATGAAAATGTTGATATTAAAATAGGTATTAAGTTATATTTTATGGATGGTAAATATAACTTTAATATTTTATCATTTATATTTATTTTATATATTTCACTCATTTCAATTAATTTTTTATCTATATTTAACATTGATCCTAATACAGCATTATATAATATTGGCATAACTATTGAAAATCCAACTATTAACGGTGCTTTATCTTTGTTAAACCATATTAATACAAGTAAAACTAGTATCATAGTAGGAATAGACTCTAATATTTTACTTATAGGCTTAATAATATTTCTAATAATTTTATTACTATATGATAATATTCCTATAACCATAGCTAAAACTAATGCAAGTAAAAAACTATACAAACTTCTCCCTATAGAATAAGCCATATCCAAATAAAATCTTGGCTCTAAAATTATTTCTTTCATACTATTTAATGTTTGATTTATAGTAGGCAGGTATATTTCATTATTTATTAATATAGCTATAATTTGCCATAAAAACAATAGGAGAATACATGAAAGTACAATCTCCATTTTATCTTTCCTATTAGAATTATTTAGAAATGAAGTATATACCTTCATCTGGTAATTTTCCTCCTACAGAGTTAGTATCAAAATCAAATAGTTTTTTATAATAATAATTATAATCATCAATCATATCTTTAATAGGAACAAATTTTAAATTAGATCTTTCCATGGCTCGCCCTATAATACTCGATTCAATAGATACGCCTATTTCTTTAGCATATTCTCCTACTCTATCAGAGTTTGTATTAGCCCATTTCACACTATCTGATATTTGATTTATAAATGAATCTACAAACTCTTTATTTTCTTTAGCAAAATCAGATTTTACTATTATTGTAGACTGTGGATATCCCTCTTGTGAGTTATTAATTTCTTTCCATTCATCATTTAAGCTTTTTATTATTTTCACTTTTTTATTTGTATTTAATAGCCCTGTTAATGCTGGTTCAGGAACAAATGCTGTACTAAGTTTATTTGTTGCTAAAAGTGGGACTAACTCATTTACTGAATTAACATAACTAAAATTTATTTTCCCTAAATCAACACCTCTATCCTTTAAAATAGCTTGAGCAGTTATATCTGGTGTTAGGCCTTTACCAGTATTTCCAACTTCATACCCTTCTAAATCTTTTAGCGCTTTTATATCTTCTGTAGATACTAAATAAAATGATCCCATACCTACAGTTCCAGTTATTTGATAGTTAGATGTTTTATTATAGGCTATAGCTGCCATATTTGATGGTACTATGGCTATATCAACATCTTCTTTCATAACTGATGTAGATAGTGCTTCTGGAGTTTTTTCTATTGTATATTTTATATCATATCCTTCTTTTATTTTAATATCTTCATTCATTAATTTAGCTAGCGTTATTGACGGTAATCCATCAGGGGCAGATATTTTTACTTCCTTACTATCTACTTTACCCTCTGATTTAGTTATTTCTTTAGATGTTTGGCTACACCCTACTAATAATATAGAACTAATAGCTACTGATAGTAAAATACTTATTCCTTTTTTCATTTTCGTTTACCCCCTAAAAACTATTTTAAACTAATAACTTCTTCTAGTTTTATAAATATTCCTTCTTTTATATATAGTAAAAAAGAACTTATATGTAATTTACATATAAGTTCTTTTTTACTATATATATGGATTATAAAATCTTGATCCATTTAACTTAACCATAGCTACAGATATAATTAATATAATTATTAAAAATATTATCGCAATATAATCTTCTTTTTTAAATTTTCTCATACTATACCATGTACGTTTTTTTCCATTTCCAAATGCTCTTAGTTCCATAGCTAAACTTATTTTATCTATTCTTTCTAAACTTGAAAATATTAAAGGTATTAGTATAGCCGATGAATTTTTTATTCTTTTTATTAATTTCTCATTTCTAGATAAATCTATTCCTCTCGCTTGTTGCGCAAATGATATATCTTTATAATCTCTTTGTACATCTGGTATGTATCTTAAAGCAATTGATACAGTATACGCCGCTTTATAATTTATGCCTATTTTATTTAAAGATGCTGCAAACTCACTAGGTTCTGTAGTAAGTATAAATAAAAGAGCTATTGGAATTGTAGAAAAATACTTAAGTATTACATTAAATTCATAAAATAATTGCTCTTTTGTTAATGTATATGGACCTAGTATATTAAATATATCATGTCTAGTTCCATATATTTCTACTCCTTGATATGGAGCAAATATAAATATCATAATTGCATTTAAAACTAAAAAAAATAATATAAAATAAAGTACAAAAGATATATCTTTAAATTCTATCTTAGATACCTTAAATGCAATTAATCCTATTATAAAAATTCCTAATAAAACTCTTGTATCATACGTTATCATAGCAGCTATTGTCCAAACTAAAAAACATATTAATTTAGTAGCTCCTGTTAACTTATGAATAGGTGAGTCTTTCTTTATATATGACAACATTTCTGTATTCATAGCTTTCTAACCCTCCTATCATATTCTATAAATCTATTTACAAATTCTACTGAATCTTCTATACCGCACTTTATAGCAAGTTCATGTAGTGATGTTTCTTTTAAGTTTGCTTTTTTTACTATATCTTTATTAGTTAATATATTAATAGCATTATCATCAACTAACTTTTTCCCTTCTGACAATACAATTACACTATTAGTGTACTCTAACATAAGATGCATATCATGAGTTACCATTATAACTGTAACTCCTTTTTTATTTAGTTCAACTAAAAATTCCATTATTTCTGTATAATGTTTAAAATCTTGGCCCGCTGTAGGTTCATCTAAAATTATAACTTCTGGATTTAATACAAGTATTGATGCTATTGTGACTCTTTTCTTTTGACCGTAACTAAGTGCTGAAATTGGCCAATTCCTATATCCATATAATCCACATATTTTAAGTGTTTCATATACTCTTTCTTTAATTTCATCTTCTTTAATACCTTTTATTTTTAGCCCAAAAGCAACTTCATCAAATACCATTGTTTTAGATATCATTTGATTTGGATTTTGCATTACAAATCCTATCTTTTCTGAACGTTCTTTTATAGATTCATCTATTATATCTTTAGTATCAAATATTATTCTTCCTGATGTAGGTTTATAAAAACCACATATTAATTTTGATATAGTTGATTTTCCTGCACCATTTCTTCCAACTATACTCACCATATCTCCTTTATCTATTTTAAAAGAAAGATCTTTTAAAACTTGCTTTTCATTTCCATATGAAAAACTTACTTTATCAAACTCTAAAATTGTATTAGTTTTAGGCTTTTGTATAGCTTTATTTGCACTTTCATACCAAGTATTAACTTTATCCTTACAAGCGCTACAATCTAAAGTTTTAATATTTGAAGGATTTAACTTTGGATTTATATCACAATTTGCATATTTAAGTGCTGTTATATATAAAGGTTCTCTAACTCCAATTTCTGATAAAGTATTACTTGAAAGAAGCTCATTAGGAGTAGTATCCACTACGATTTCACCTTTATCCATTACTACAATTCTATCTACATCACAATGAAGAACATCTTCTAATCTATGTTCTATTATAACAATTGTCTTATCTCCATTTTTTTGTATGCTATCTATTAATTCTATAGCACTTTTACCTGTTGCTGGATCTAAACTTGCTAGTGGTTCATCGAATAACAATACTTTAACTTCATCTACTGTAACTCCAGCCAAAGTAACTCTTTGTTTTTGACCACCTGATAATCTATATGGAGATTCATCTATTTCTTTATATATATCAACTAACTTTGCTGATTTTTCTACTTTTTTTATCATTTTCTCTTGTTCTACACAGTAATTTTCTAACTTAAAAGCTATATCCTCACCTACTGTAAGTCCTATAAATTGACTATCTGGGTCTTGTAGTACCGTCCCTACAATTTTAGATAAATCAAATATATTTTTAGATTTTATATTTGCATTGTTTATTTTTAATTGCCCTGTCATTTTTCCATCATAATAAAATGGAACTAATCCATTAAGACAATGAGCTAATGTACTTTTTCCAGATCCTGATGGACCCACTATAAGAACTTTTTCACCTTCATATATAGTTAAATTTATATTTTTAAGCGTTGGCTCTGATTGTACTCTATATTTAAAGTTAAAATCTTTAAACTCTATTATCTTCCTTTTCATCTAAAGTCTCCTTATTAAATTTTAATCTTCTACTCTTAAACTTCCACTCTTTATTTTAGTCTTAGAATAAGTTAATAATATTAAAGTACCTAGTATACCTATAGTTAACATATTAGATATACCACCTATCATACCTTGAATATAAACTTTATCAGCTGGCTCTGCATATATCTGTATATCTAATGTAGGTGCCACTAAAAACCATGCAATTACATTTGCTATAACTTGTGTTATATTAAATAATATTATTTGTTTAGTGCCAAAAATTCCATCATTAACCTTTAATTTCTTCCATACTAATCCTATTATCAAACCAACTATTGCTGATGATATAACCCAGCTAAACCACGGCATTCCGTAAAACACTAAATCCTTTAATCCATGCCCTATAAGTCCAATTAAAAATCCCGCTACTGGTCCATATAATATAGCCATTAATGCAAGATATGCGTACGCCGTTTCTATATTAGTATTTGGTATACCAGTTGGTATCGATCCAAATCTACCTAATATCATAAATACTGCAGCTCCAATTCCTATAGCAACTATAGTTTTTATTGAAAATTTACTTTTATTCATACTTATACCTCTCTATTTTAGATGTATACATTTATGTTTATTTAAATTAAACACAAATTTTAGTATAAACTTTACTAAAAAAAATGTCAATATAGGTCGATTTTTTAGCCATTCTTCTACCTTTATTATTAGCGATATTCTTTTATGTATCCTTAACTTTTATTTAGATAAATAAAAAGGCAGAGAAAAAATCTCTGCCTAGTATAAGTTAAATACTATATTTTTAAAAATCTAAATTTACATTAATAATTGATTCTGTCTAAGTGATACTCTTAGTCAAGATCAGCAACTTGTAAATCAAAGCAAAGTAATACTCTTGCTGTACCTCCTCCAGTTTGAAGTGTTAGATGATCTATTCCATTTACTGTAATTGCAGCTTCTTGATTAGGCCCTACAACAGTACCTAAACCATTTGTTCCAACAGTAACACTAACATTTGGCGATAAATTTATAATTTTTATTGTAGCACGTGTAATAGTATTTGTATTTGCTTTGTAAACAGTTATTTCATTAGATGAAGCAGTTGCTCTTATAGTAAATTGTTCTTTAACAAAGGTGTCACAGCATTCACTTTCAATGTCGCAAGCTCTTTCCCTTTTATCATCATGATCTGGTCTTGGGGAACATCCACAGTTACTACCTTCATACATATCATACATATTATATACATCTCCTTTTAATATAGGACAATTTTTTGTCCTCAATGTATAATATGATTTATATAAAACTTAGTTACACTAAAATCGACATTTTTTTACTCTTTCTGATATTTTATAATAAACACTATAAATATAAAAAGGATATGAGATAAACTCATATCCTTTTTATATTATCTTCTTTTCTTTTTTATAGGCTTAGAGTTTTTAGAAAACTTCTTTCCTGATTGATTATTTCTATCATTTTTACTTCTATTATTCGATTCGTTCTCTCTTGAAGAGTTTCTTCCTCTTGAATCCTTATTATTTGAGTTTTTAGAGTTATTATTCTTTTTATTAGAATTTGAACCTCTATTTGAATATCCTCTTGCATCTTTTGGCTTAATTAAACATCTATGTCCAAGTCCTATTAAATCTTCTCTTCCAGCTTCTACTAAAGCTTGGTGAACTAAATCATAGTTTCTTGGAGCTCTATATTGAAGTAATGCTCTTTGCATAGCTTTTTCTTGTTTTGACTTAGGAACATACACAGGCTTCATAGTAAGTGGGTCTATTCCTGTATAGAACATTGTAGTAGATAATGTTCCTGGAGTTGGATAGAAATCCTGTACTTGCTCTGGTTGATACTGAGTATCTCTTAAATACTCAGCTAATTCAATTGCACTATTTAATGTAGAACCAGGATGAGATGACATTAAATATGGTATTAAATATTGTTTTTTACCTAATTGTTCATTTATAGCAAAAAACTTTTGTCTAAACTTATCATAAGTATTTCCTGCTGGCTTTTGCATATGATGTAGAACTTCTTCTGCAACGTGTTCTGGTGCAACTTTAAGTTGTCCACTAACATGATGCTCTATTAATTCTCTAAGAAATTTATTATCTTTATCTGCCATAACATAATCATATCTTATTCCTGAACGGACAAATACTTTTTTTATGTTAGGAAGTTTTCTTAGTCTTCTTAATAACTGTAAATACTCACTATGGTCTACTGTTAAGTTTTTACATGGCTCTGGGTGTAAACATTGTTTATGCTTACAAGCACCTTTTGTTATTTGTTTTTTACATGCTTCTTTTCTAAAGTTAGCAGTAGGTCCGCCTACGTCATGTATATAACCTTTAAAATCTGGAAGTGTAGTTATCCATTTCGCTTCATCTACTATAGATTCTTGACTTCTACTTTGAACAGCTCTACCTTGATGGAAAGTTATAGCGCAGAAAGCACAACTTCCAAAGCATCCTCTAGAACTCACTATACCAAACTTAACTTCTTCAATAGCCGGTATTCCTCCGTCCTTTTTGTATATAGGATGATATGTCTTTTGATAAGGAAGTGCATATACTGCATCTAGTTCTTCTCTATTTAAAGGTCTTTCTGGTTTATTTTGTACCAAATATTTGTCTCCATGCTTCTGTACTATAGCTTTACCTCTGTATGGATCTTGCTCATCATATTGAACCTTAAAAGCTTCAACATACTTTATTTTATCATCACAAACTTCTTTATATGATGGTATAAGTATATAATCATCATATATTTCATCTAAAGTATCCGCTATATAACACGTTCCATTTATATGTCTTATATATTTAGGATCAAATCCATCATTAAGCGCATCTGCTACTTCAACTATTTGCTTTTCACTCATTCCGTAAACTAATAAATCCGCTCCACTATCTATAAGCATTGACTTTCTTACTTTATCACTCCAATAATCATAATGAGCAAATCTTCTTAAACTAGCTTCTAATCCACCGATTACTATTGATATATTTTTATATGCTTCTCTTATTTTATTACAATATACTATTGTAGCTCTATCCGGTCTAAGACCCATTTTAGCTCCTGGAGAATACATATCCTTATCTCTATGCTTTTTACTAACTGAATAGTGGTTAACCATAGAGTCCATGTTTCCGCCATTTACTAAGAATCCTAATCTTGGTCTTCCTAATTTCATAAAGTCATCTGTACTTTTCCAGTCAGGTTGTGCTATTATACCAACCTTATACCCTGCATTTTCTAGTACTCTTGATATTATGGCTGTTCCGAAACTGTGATGGTCAACATAAGCATCACCCGTAACTATTATAAAATCTAGCTCATTCCATCCTCTATCTAGCATATCTTGCTTGCATATCGGTAAAAATTTATTTTCCATTTTATCACCTGCTTTTTATATCATTAAATTTATTATATCCTAATTAAATCCAAACGAAACTATAGTCTCTATTTTGAGCCTCTAAATTGTAATTATACCACAAAATATGATTTAATTTGTCATATTCTATAATTTATTTAAATAGTATTTTAAGGAATAAAATAATAAAAAAAGCATGGATATAAATTCATGCTTTTTTATTATTTAAGATACTCTTTCATTATATATATAGTTTTTTATTTTATACTTACTCCATTCAAATTCAGTAAACATTGCTAATGCAGTTATATTTATTGATGTTGCTATGAATAATAGTATATTTAATAAATTAAACAATATATCGAATTTAAATACTGATAAAGCACCTGATACTACTAAAAGTGCTATATATAAAGTATTTTTCTTTACAGTTTCTTTTTCTATTAAATTATTTAAAAGAATATACGCTCCCAGTAAAGTAGTCATTCCTGATAATATTATAAATATAAATAAGATTGCAAATCCAAAACTTCCAGTCACACTAATAACAGTTTCAAAATATGAAACTAATCTATACACCCCTACTTCAGAAAAAGTTATTATACCTTTATCAAGTCCATAAGATGCTATATAAGATGTAACTACTATAGAAACAACTACTAGTGTAGTAGTTAAAATTAACGAAATTGTTCCAGCTACTCTTGGGTTTGAATCTGACTTCATTGAAGCTAAAGCTAAAGTCCCTAAACCAGGTTCAGCAATTTGTATAACTCTTTGCATTCCAAATATTAATCCTAGGGGAATTCCTAATATCATAGAAACAGGATTTTTAAATCCTATAATAACTCTTTCTATAAATACTGGAATATAACTTGATGTTTTTGCTGCAAATAATCCAAAGAATATAAAGTATATAGTAACTGCTACTAATATCATACCTATCATACATTTTATAAATACATCTTGTCTATTTTTTAGTACTATAATCGTAATAATTCCTATTAATGGTATAACTATGTATAAATATCTTTGTAATTCACTAAGTTCAATACTAAACACTTTATCTAATGTCGTTATCATAATAGCCTCAATTCCACTAAATTGGACTCCACCTATTGCAAATACATATAATAATATTAATGCTACTATATAAACATTTGCTGCACCTTTGCATACAAATGATTTAATATATTCTTTTGGTTCCATTCCTACAATTTTTGCTATTAAAGTCTCACAATATGATATTGGTATTAGCACAAAGGACCCTAGTAATGCCCAAATAGCAACTGCTTCTACATACATTTGACCACTTATTGCTAAATTACTTAAAGCGCCTATAAAACCTATTATTGTTCCTGTTCCCATCATAGCTCCTAATGCTACAGATGCCTGAGGAACTATATACTTTAAATTTACACAACTTTTTTTAGTTGTAAGAGATCTTATGTTCAATATTACTTGAGAACAAATATAAATTCCAACTAATAATAAAAATGGAATAAATATAGGCCAAACTACATTAGATATTATTGTTGTAAATTGCTCTAAATATGATAGTATATTTTCCAAAGTGCGCCCCCTTTATTAAGTTATTTTAAATAAATACTACTCTATATTTAATTTTTGATATATACGATCTTTTTTTAATTCAGATTTAAATATTGTTTGTATTTAACCTATTTTTAGCTAATCCATAGAGTATTATATCATGTTAAATGCTATCTTTCATCCCTAAAATACGATATTTTAAAACAAATTATATTTTATGGTATCCTTTGAGTTATTTAAACTTCGCTTTGTATTTATATAAGTTAATTTATTGGTAATAAAAAAGAGTATAGACTTAGCCTATACTCCTCTTAAATTATAATAAAAAACAATTAAAAACTATTTTTTAAAAATTGAATTTCCTTCTTTTATAGTTTCTAAAACATTTATATTTTTTATTTCTGATGCTTCAACTTCTAGTGGATTTTTATCAAGTATAACTAAGTCTGCTAATTTACCAGTCTCTATACTTCCTTTTATATCTTCTTCAAAGTATTGGTAAGCTCCGTTTATAGTTACAGCTTTTATGGCTTCTATAACAGGTATTCTTTGATGTTCACCTAATACTCTACCACTTTCTGTCATTCTGTTTACAGCAGTGTGTATAGCAAATATTTGATTAGGCATTTTAACCGGTGGATCTTGGTGTAGCGTAAACTTTATACCTTTTTCTAGTGCCCAACCTATTGGAGATATATTTTGAGCTCTTTCTGGTCCAAACACTTGATCATGATGTAAATCTCCCCAGAATGCTACGTGATCATTAAAGAATGTTGGAACAGCTCCAACAGCT
This sequence comes from Clostridium sp. CCUG 7971, assembly GCF_017590215.1. Taxonomy (GTDB): domain Bacteria; phylum Bacillota; class Clostridia; order Peptostreptococcales; family Peptostreptococcaceae; genus Faecalimicrobium. Next base: position 1,337 of record NZ_JAFFPK010000057.1, on the reverse strand, counting down.
ATAACATCATCTAATTGATCTTTTCTTAATGCTTGGCAATGAACCATAACTGGTCTTAATTCAGCACCATGTCCTGTTATTTCCATAGCATTTTTATAGCATCTTAAGAATTGAGCACATGCCTCATCTCCATTTACGTGAACATGAACTTGTATATTTAAGTTTATACAATCAACAAAGTATTGAGTTACAACTTCGTCAGTTTGAGTTCCATATCCGCAATAATCAGCAGATTGCCCTTCAGGTACAACATGATAAGGTTCACTTAACCAAGCTGTAAATCCTTGAGGCGAACCATCTAGCCAAGTCTTACCTCCAGCTAATTTATAATGATTTTTATACTCTCTCTTTGGAGTACCTTCATTTGTCATAAGCTTAGTTGTTACTGGTTGAGTTGCTAATCCCATTATATCTATTATTAATTTCCCAGTATTAGCACAAGTTTCTAATATATGAGTATATCCATTAGCTAACTCAACAGAAGCATCTTGAGTAGTTGTTACACCTAAAGATGCATATACTTTTTGAACTCTCTCAACAGCTCTTAAAACATCTTCAAATCCTGGTGATATTACTACTTTTTTCTTTTCACTATCAAGGATAGCATTTTCTTCTAAAACTCCATTTGCTTCTTTAGAATCAGGAGATACAGTTCTTACAACTCCACCTTCTGGTACTATATAATCATCTCCTACATATCCATATAACTCTAAAGCTTTTGAGTTAACAGACGCTAAATGTCCAGATGCATGAGATACAGTTATAGGTATATCTTTGCTTACTGAATCTAAATCAAATTTTGTAGGATGTTGACCATCTTCAAATCTCGTATTATCATATCCAAATCCTATTAACCATTTATCTCCTTGAGGAGGATTTTCTTCTAACTCTTTTTTTAATTTAGCTAATAATTCTTCTCTTGAAGTAACATCTCCTAAAGTAACTATCATTAAAGTTTGAGCTGTAGCTACTATATGTCCATGAGGATCTATAAATCCTGGTAACATAGTTTTTCCTTCAAGATCAACTAAATTAACATTTTCATCTTTTAAAGATAATATTTCTTCATTATTTCCAACTTTAGAAATTTTTCCATTTTCAACTAAAACCGCTTCTGCTATTGTGTTGTTACTATCTACTGTAACAACTTTACCATTAAAATAAATAGTCTTTTGCATAATACTGTCTCCTTAGTCCTCTAATTGATTTGAGAGCATCTATTAAAAGATGCTCTCTATATATTAAGATATTTTCTTATCTTCGAATAAATCTTCTAACTTGTATTCTTTCCATTTCTTTAAACTGAATATTAATAATGCAGTTACGTTTATTCCAGA
>NZ_JAFFPK010000056.1 GCF_017590215.1 Clostridium sp. CCUG 7971 | reverse complement strand
TACTTGGGGCAATATAAAAAGTTTTGATAAAAATAAAAATAACTTCAAAAACTGGATATGTGCAATATCAAAGTATAAAGCTATAGATTATAAAAGAAAGTATTTATCTAAAATAGAGACTTTAGATATTAGCGAATAAATTTACTATATAGACAAAGAACTTCTAAAATCGGAGATGGAAGAGGAGATAAATGAAATATTAAATCATCTAAATGAAAAAGATAAAGAACTCTTTATTAATCACTATATACAAGGCGAAAATTTAGAAGAAATAGCTATAAAAACTAATACAAAGGTTTCTAATTTATATAATAGATTATCTAGGGGTAGAAAAAGAATCAGAGAAAAATTATGCAAATAGGAGGGGATTAAATGAAAGATAAATTTGAAATTTTAAACGATGTTAAAATAGATGTTGATGAATATAAAGAAATAAAATTTGATAATAATGATGAATTTAAAAGTAAGATGAAAAGTAAATTAAGAAATAGAAAAATTAAGTATAAGAAAGGTTTAGTGGTAGCATCATTAGTAGCCATAGTTGGAAGTGGAATTTTGTTTAATGAAAATGTATTAGCTTATATTGAAGATATATGGTATTCAGTAAGTGATATAGTAAAGATGAAAGAAGATGAAGTTAGTACATATAAGTACAATATAAATAAAGTGGCAGAAGATAAAGATGTAAAAATATTATTTAGAAATATTCTACTTGATGATGGAAAACTTCTTATAGATGTAAATGTAGATTATAGCAAATTTAATCTATTTAAAGGATTTACTAAAAAACAGCAAGAAGATTGGGAAGTTGAAAAATGGGGAAATAGAGATACTACTTTATCAGTATCAGAATTAAATGAAATATATATTGACGGAGCCAAGTTTGTGGGAACATCATGGGGTATAGGAGACCATGAAAGAGATGGTTAAAATAAAAAAGTAATAGATGCTATTATGGAACAAGGTATAAATGCAATAGAAAATGAATCAGAAGAGTCTTTTTATGAAGAAATAAATAAAGATAAATTTCCTTATGTAGTAGATGAAAATAAAACATATAACTTTGAAATAAAAATAAAAAAATTGCATCTTGCGGAAAACTATAAACAATATTATGACTCATATGAAGATGCTAAAAAAGATGGAAGACCTCATGCAGGAGTTATAAGAGGAAACTGGGAAGTTAACTTTGATATAAAAGGATCTGAGTTAATTGATATGTCAAAGTCATACAAATTTAATAAAAGTATTGATTTAAACATTAATGATAAAAACAGCAAAATAGAGATAGAAGAATTAAAAGTATCCCCAATCTATATGACGATAAATTGTAAATACTATGGAATTGATAAGGAAAATATAGATAGCTTAGAATTAAAAATATTAGACCAAGAAAATAAAGAATTACCTAGTTATGGTATTGGTTATGATGTAGATAAAGGAGAAATTCAATTTAGATATAAAAATACATCAAGTAAATATGAAGAATTAACACTTATACCATATATGGTAGATGATGAAGGAAATACTGAAATATTATTTGAAGATGATGCTATAAAATTAGATATCAATAATTAATAAAAAAGGTGTCTCATTAAAATTTAAATTGAGACACCTTTTTATTTATTTTATTGAACATTCATAGATTTAAGTATTGCAACTAAATAATTCCAAGTATTCTTAGTAGAACTTATACTTAAATGTTCATTAGGAGTATGAACTTCAAACATGTTAGGTCCTAGAGATATTGCCTCAGCATGTGGCATTTTATCAAGTAATAATCCACACTCAAGACCAGCATGTAAAGCCATTATGATAGGTTCTTTACCTGTTAATTCTTTATAAGTATTAAAACATATTTCCTCTAATTTAGAACCCTTAGTGTATTCCCAAGCTGGGTAATCACTATCTAATTCTAATTTACCGCCTAAAGCATTAGCTAATAAATCCATTCTATTAGTTATATCTTCTTTTAATGTTTTAACTGAACTTCTAACAGCACATTCAAATGTAATTTCGTTTTCTAGAGTTCTAACAACTCCTAAGTTAGTTGAACTTTCAACTAATCCTTCTATATCCATACTCATAGTTTGGATTCCATTAGGTATTACATTCATTAATTTTATAACTTTGTCTTTAGAATCACATGAGAATACTTTATCTATATTAGCATCAGAACATTCTATAGCTAATCCTGGATCAGATGTAGCAAATTCATTTTTTAATGTATTAGTTATTTCACCTATTTGTGACTTAACGTTTTCAACTTCTTTTTTATCAACAACTATTATACAGTCAGATTCACGAGGTATTGCATTATTCTTAGAACCACCCTCAACCTTAGCTAAATCATAATTTACATTTAGTAAATTTAATAATCTACCCATTAATTTATTAGAATTTGCTCTTTGTTTTATTATATCCATACCAGAGTGGCCACCAAGTAAACCTTTGATTTCAATTAATAAAGCCTGCTTGTTAGAGTCAACGTTTTCAAAAGTTAAAGGAAGTTTAGATGTAGCTGTAGTACCACCAGCGCAACTTACTAATAAATGTCCTTCTTCTTCAGAGTCAAGGTTTATTATGTATTTTCCTTTTAGTAAGCTACCATCAAGTGCCATAGCACCAGTCATACCAGCTTCTTCATCAGAAGTAACTAATAACTCAATTGCAGGATGATCTAAATCATTAGATGCTAACACTGCCATACCCATAGCAACAGCTATACCATTATCTGCTCCTAAAGTAGTTCCAGTTGCATATATAAAATCATCTTCAGTTCTTAATTTTATAGGATCTTTTGTAAAATCATGATTTGTATCTTTATTTTTCTCGCATACCATATCCATATGTCCTTGAAGTATTACACCAGGACAGTTTTCAAAACCTTTTGTAGCAGGCTTTCTTATTATTATATTTAGCGCATCATCTTGTATAGTTTCAAGACCTAATTTTTCACCAAAACTTTTAAGATAGTCACTTATAGCTTTTTCATTTCCAGAACCACGAGGAATTTGAGAGATTTCTTCAAAATAATTAAACACAATTTCTGGTTGTAAACCTTTTAATATGTTTTCCATAAATAACACTCCTTTTAATATAATTTCTGTCATCTGTATTTGTGCGGTCGTGCAAGTTACATGAACAAAGTATCTAGTAAATGCTTTATTTTAAATAAATTCTAATACAAACTAGATTAATATATACATATTAGGTAAATAATATACCAAAAAACCTAATTTAAAGCACTTAAACTAGATTTTTATAGTACAAATAAACTATGATTATGTATAATATATAAATAGTATAATACAAATTCACATAAAATACACATTAAAATAAATATATACATTAAGGAGGAAGCATGAACGAGAAATCACTAAGAGTTTTAGAATTCAATAAAGTAATCGACATATTGAAAGAAAAAGCTTCATCTTCTCTAGGTTTAAAATATATAGAAAATTTAACACCAAGCTCTAATTTTGAAGACGTTAAGTATATGCTTAAGGAAACTAGCGAAGCACAAGCTATATATATAAAAAGAGGAAGTATTGGATTACAAGGAATACATGATATAGAAGATAAGGCTAAAAGAGCTGATATAGGGGCATCACTGGATCCAGGAAGCTTAATTATGATAGCAGATACTTTAAGAGCGGCTAGAACATTAAAAAATAATTTTTCTGGTAGTGATGAAGAAGATTTTAACTATCCAATAATACAATCTCTATCAAACTCTTTATATGCATATAGAGATATAGAAGATGCTATATATAATGCAATAATAAGTGAAATAGAAATATCTGATAATGCATCAAGCACATTAAGAGATTTAAGGCGAAGAATAGTACAAAAAAATCAATCTATAAGATCTAAATTAAATTCAATAATAAGCTCTACTACTTATCAAAAATATCTTCAAGACGCAATTATATCTGTAAGAGGAGATAGATTTGTAGTGCCTGTAAAAGCAGAATATAGATCGCAAGTATCAGGTATAGTACATGACCAATCATCATCAGGAGCCACTTTATTTATAGAGCCTATGAATATAGTTGATATGAATAATGAATTAAGACAATTAAGGCTTTTAGAGAAAGAAGAGATAGAAAGAATTTTAGCTGAATTATCAGCTATGATTGGAGAAATATCACAAGATTTAATTTCGAATCAAGAGATTTTAGGAAGACTTGATTTTGCATTTGCAAAAGGAAAATTATCTGTGGGGATGAGAGGTGTGGAGCCTACATTAAACGAAGATAAGTATATAAATATAAGAAATGGTAGACATCCATTACTAGATAAAGACAAGGTTGTACCAAATAGTGTTTATTTAGGTAGAGAATTCCATACATTACTTATAACTGGTCCAAATACAGGAGGTAAAACAGTTACTATAAAAACAGTAGGATTATTTGCGCTTATGACTCAAAGTGGGTTACATATACCGGCTGATTTTGGAAGTAGTATGTGTGTATACGATAATGTATTTGCTGATATTGGAGATGAACAAAGTATAGAGCAAAGTTTATCAACATTCTCATCTCATATGACAAATATAGTTTCTATATTAGAAGAAGTAAGTGAAAACTCTTTAGCAATATTTGATGAACTAGGTGCTGGAACAGATCCAATAGAAGGAGCGGCTCTTGCAATAGCAATATTAGAGGATGTACATATGGCTGGGGCTAACTGTATAGCTACAACGCACTACAGTGAACTTAAAAACTATGCGTTAACTACAAAGGGTGTAGAAAATGCAGCAGTAGAATTTGATTTAGAAACATTAAGTCCAACATATAAACTTTTATTAGGAGTGCCAGGAAAATCAAATGCATTTGAAATATCAACAAAGCTAGGTCTTAGTTCACATGTAATAACTAGAGCTAAGGAATTTATAAATTCTGATAACATAGCAATAGAAGATGTTCTTCAAAATGTTGAGAAAAATAGAATAAAGGCTGTAAAAGAAAGAGAAGAAGCGGAAAAATTAAAATCTCAAATTGAAAGACTTAAAAATGAATATGAAGAAAAGATTTCAAAATTATCAGCTAAAAGAGAAAAGCTTATGGAACAAGCAAGAAGTGAAGCATTTAGGGTTACAAGACAAGCAAAAGAAGATGTTGATAATATAATTAAAGAACTTAGAAAGCTAGAAGAAGAAAGAGCTTCAAAAGAAAAGAACCAAAGAATAGAAAAACTTAGAAAAGAATTAACAAATTCTATGGGAAGTCTTCAACCAACTATTAAGAGTATGATAGAACCAAAAGTTGTTACAAAAGAAATAAAAGATTTAAGACCTGGTGAAGAAGTCAAAGTAGTAACACTAAATCAACAAGGTAGTGTTGTATCTGTTGATAATAATAAAAAAGAAGCAGTAGTTCAAATTGGTATAATGAAAATGACTCTTCCATTTAAATCACTACAAAGAGCAAAACAAGACCCTAAAACAACTGTTACAAAACAAACAAGAAAAATAATTAAATCTAAATCTGGAAATGTAAGAAGTGAAGTAGATTTAAGAGGGTTAAATTTAGAAGAAGCTAGAATGGAAGTTGAAAAGTATCTAGATGATGCATACGTAGCAGGTCTTGAAAGTGTTACTGTTATACATGGGATAGGTACAGGAGTATTAAAATCAGGACTTCAAGATGTATTAAAAAGAAATAGACACGTTAAGTCACAGAGGGCTGGAGAATACGGTGAAGGTGGAGCAGGTGTTACAATAGTTAAATTAAAATAAATATAAGAGGTTATTATTATGATAGCAGTATCTGCATGCTTGCTTGGAATAAATTGTAAGTACAACGGCAATAATAATGAGAATGAAAAAGTAGTCAATTATTTAAAAGATAAAAAATTTATATTAATTTGTCCAGAACAATTAGGAGGACTTTCAACCCCTAGAAATCCAGCGGAAATAATAAATGGTGATGGATATAGTGTAATAAATAATGAATCTAAAATAGTTGATAAAAATAATAAAGATGTAAGTATTGAATTTATAAAAGGTGCTAATGAATCTTTAAAAATAGCTAAAATGTATGAATGTAGAAAAGCTATTTTAAAGGAGGGAAGTCCATCTTGTGGAAGTAACTTTATATATGATGGAAGTTTTTCAGGTAAAAAAATAAGTGGTATAGGGGCTACTGCAGCACTTTTTAGAAAAAATGGAATAAAAGTAATTAGTGAGACAAAATTATAATTACAATTTGATTTTATCATGTATATAATTAAGTAATTTAAATGAATATACTTAGATTTCAAAATATAGCTATGAAAAATGCCAAATAACTTGAAAAAACTCAGAAATTGATTTACCATAAAATAATAAGAATAAGAGAGGAGAAATAACATGCAAGATTTTAAAATAGCAATAGCAAATTGCCTAAAAGAAAAAATAGAAGATTTATCTGTAGAAGAAATAATAGCGCTAATAGAAATACCACCAAATAAAGATATGGGAGACTATGCTTTTCCTTGTTTCAAATTAGCAAAAGTATTTAGAAAAGCTCCTAATATGATAGCAGCTGAGTTATGTGAAACATTAAATGCTCAAGGTGCTATATCAAAGATAATACCATTAGGCGGATATGTTAATTTCTTCGTTAATAAATCTCAATTAGCAGAAAGCGTTATAAAGGATGTATTAACTCAAAAAGAAAAATATGGGCGTAGTGAAATAGGAAAAGGAGAAAATGTTATAGTTGAATTCTCATCTCCAAATATAGCGAAGCCTTTCCATATAGGTCATATAAGAACTACAGTAATAGGGAATGCTTTATACAAAATGTATGAATCTCAAGGGTATAATACTACAAGAATAAACCATTTAGGAGACTATGGAACTCAATTTGGTAAGCTAATAGTAGCTTTCAAAAAATGGGGAGATAAAAAAGCAGTAGAGGCTAGTCCAATCCCAGAATTATTAAAACTATACATACAATTCCATGATGAAGCTGAAGCTCATCCGGAAATGGAAGATGAAGCAAGAGCATGGTTCACTAAACTAGAAAACCATGATGAAGAAGCAACTCAGTTATGGCAATGGTTTAGAGATGAAAGTTTAAAAGAATTTAACAGAGTATATGATTTATTAGATATAGAGTTTGATTCTTTAGCTGGAGAAAGTTTCTATTCAGATAAAATGCCTAGAGTAATCGAAATGCTAGAAGAAAAAAATCTTTTAAAAGAATCTAAAGGTGCAAGAATAGTTGATTTAGAAGAATATAAGATGCCACCAGCACTTATAACTAAAAATGATGGATCAACATTATATATGACAAGAGATTTAGCAGCTGCTATATATAGACATGAAACTTATAACTTTGATAAATGTGTGTACGTAGTTGGTAGCCAACAAAACTTACACTTTGAACAATGGTTTAAGGTTATAGAACTTATGGGATTTGAGTGGGCTAAAGATTTAGTACACGTTGGATTCGGTATGGTTGCACTTGAAAATGGAACTATGTCTACAAGAAAAGGTAGAGTAGTATTCTTAGAAGATGTATTAAATCAAGCGATAGATAAGACTAAAGAAACAATACTTGCCAAAAATCCAAATGCTTTAAATGTTGATACAATAGCTAAGCAGGTAGGGGTTGGAGCAGTAGTATTCCAAGAGTTATCTAACAGTAGAATAAAGGATTATACATTCTCATGGGATAGAACATTAAGCTTTGATGGAGAAACAGGTCCATATGTTCAATATACTCATGCTAGATGTTGTGCAGTACTTAGAAAAGCTAATGAAGAGGCTACAACAGATATAAACTATGAGTTATTAAATGATGTAGATAGTGCAGAAGTTTTAAAAGTTATAGCATCTTTCAATAAGTGTATAGTTGCAGGATTAAGAAAGAATGAGCCTCATGTAATAACTAGATTTGTATTAGATTTAGCTCAAGCATTCAATAAATTCTATCATGACAATCCTATATTAGTTGACGATGTAGAGGTAAGAAAAGCAAGACTTGCTTTAGTTGAAGCAACTAGACAATCTTTAGAAAATGGTCTAAAATTATTAGGAATGCATGCACCAGAAAGAATGTAATAATATAAAAAATATGGGGAATGTCGAAAACTGATACTTTACATCTAAAAATGTAATATCGTATAATGATAGTATATAGTAGCATACAGATATCTTGTACACTACTATTCCCCTGAATAAATGACAGCTTAATGCTGTCTCTTTTTTTTTAAAAGGAGTTATAATTATAGACAAGCCACTTAAATACAAGTATATTAAATATGGTAGTTGATAAAAATAATTATTATAGAGTATTACACGAGGAAGGTAATATTAATGAAAGATAACATAATAAAAGATTCTTATACATTTGCATTTGATATAGGAGATAAAAACTTAAAAGATTTAATAATAATAAATACAAAATGCTTAGTTGATGATGAAAAACAAAGATATGTTTATATAGATAATAAAAGGTTAAAAGACGAATTAATTTATTTTAGATTTTATGGAGAAAAATTAGAGTATAATAATATATTAAATATACTATTGCCAGTTATACTTTCAAATACGAATATAAATAAAAGTGAAGATGAGGTAGTTAATCTAATTCAAAAGTACATAAAGTACTTTAAAAAAGAAGATTTTACATTTGATTATATACTAGGTTCAGTATTATATAATATAATTGTTCAAAAAATTGTAGAAAATAAAAATATAGAATATATTGATTTACTTCAGATTATGAAGGAAAGAATTATAGAATTTTCAATAGAGTTAGATAAGGTTAATACAATTAAATTTCAAATGGAAAGAATTAAGATTATACAAGAAATTGATAAATACATAGATTTAAAAGCTGAAGACTATAATGATAAGAAAATAGTAGGGAGTTTATTAAATATATTATATGATATTTATATAGAGAATAGAGAAGTACCTAATGATGGAATTAAAAGCATAAAAAAATCTATACTATCTATATTAGGTGAAAATTCAAATAATAATATAGACAATATAGATTTTATTTTATCGATGTCAGAGTACATTTACAAATTGAGAAATTATAAAATCAATAAAAAAATGTATGATAAAAATGTAGATCCACGCAACTTAATCAGCCTTAATGAAGGAGATACAGTAATAGATCCTGTACTTAACCAAATAACAGTTATATCAAAAGAATTTAGTAACAATATACTAAAGATAGATGTCAAATCTAAATCAGGTATATACTCTCTAAAATTCAAAAAATCTTAAGTTATTTGTTAGTAGATTCTAAATAATTTACGAATTCTTCTTCAGTAGTATCAGTTAAAAAACATAGTTCTTTTACAATACTATTTCTAAGCTCTAGAAAATCTTTAAGGCCTGTGTTTTCATTAGTATATTCTAATGCCTTTACAATAAGTAATAAATCTCTTTTAGATAAAGCGTTGATAGACACTTGGTCAATTAATCCCATAAAAAACTTCCTTTCTAATCATATATACTTAATACTAATATTCTACAAAAAATATGTAAAAACCTTCTATTAAAAAATAAATTGATAAGATATTACATATACTATTTTAACCTAAAAAGCATACAAAAATATATAACAATATAAAAAAGAGGTGAAATAATTGAAAATATTATTAACAACGCTTAACTCTAAATTTATACATACAAATTTAGCTATAAGATATCTAAAAGAATTTGTAAAAGACTTAGTAGAAGTAGATTTAAAAGAATATACAATAAATAATGATTTAGATTATATCTTAAAGGATATACACAAGAATGATTATGATATAATATTATTTTCCACATATATATGGAATGTAAATGATATAGTAAAACTTTGTGATAACATAAAAAAAGTTAAACCTAATACTAAAATAGCTTTAGGTGGACCGGAAGTAAGCTACGATAGTGAATGTTCTATGAGGAACTATCCTTTTGTAGATTATATACTATGTGGTGAAGGTGAACTTGTATTTAGAGATTTAGTAATGCATTTACAAGGAAACCTAGATATAGGTAATGTAGAAGGTGTAGTTTATAGAGACGGTAATAATATAATAACTAATAGACCTAAAGCACTACTTGAAAATTTAGACGAAATACCTAGTCCTTATGAAGATTTAGATCCAACTGAATATGAAAATAGAATAGTTTATTATGAAACATCAAGAGGATGTCCATTTAACTGCCAATACTGTTTATCTTCAACTTTAAAAGGATTAAGATATTTTAGTATAGAGAGAGTAAAAAAAGATTTAAAAGCTTTAATAGATGCAAAAGTATCTCAAATAAAGTTTATAGATAGAACTTTCAATGCAAATAAAAAATTTGCAAAAGAAATTATGAACTTCCTTATGGAAAATGATAATGACTATACTACATATCACTTTGAAGTTACAGCTCATTTATTAGATGATGATGTACTAGATTTCCTAGCAGATTGTAAGGAAGGTCTTTTCCAATTTGAAATAGGTGTTCAAACTACTAATGAAAAAGTTTTAGAAGAAGTAGGAAGAAGAGACGATTTTAAAAAGTTATCGTATGTAGTTCAAAAGGTAGCTTCATATAGAAATATACACCAACACTTAGATTTAATAGCAGGGCTTCCATATGAAGATTATTCAAGTTTTGAAAAATCATTTAATGATGTATTTAATTTAGGTATAGAGCACCTACAATTAGGTTTCTTAAAAATGATAAAAGGGACAGGTGTAAGAGATAGAGCAGAAAAACATGGATATAGATACAAAGACTATCCTCCATATGAAGTTTTATATAATGACTATATAAGTTATTCACAAATATTAAAGCTAAAAGATATAGAAGAAATACTAGAAAGGTATTATAACTCTAAAAATTTTGTGTTATCTATGAGATATATAATATTTAATTATTATAGTGAGAGTCCATTTAAATTCTTTGAAGAATTTGCCACATATTTTGATAAAAATGGATATTTTGATATGGCACAAGGTAAAAATCAGTTATATAAAATATTATTAGATTTTTATAATGATAAAATAAATATAAATAATGATATGTTTAATGATATATTAAAGTATGACTATATATCACTAGGAAAGACATCTAATATTCCACAATTCTTTAATAAACTAGAATTAGAAGATTTTAAAAATAGATGTCACTTATTCCTACAAAATGAAGATAATATATTAAAATATATACCTAAGTTTGAGAATAAACCAGCAAAACATATAATAAAATACGTTCATTTTGAACCTTTTAACTTTGATATATTAAAATTAAAAAATGACATCAAAGCTAAAATAGAGAAAAATGATAATGTAATACTGTTTGTATATGATGATAAAAAGATATTTGAAAAATCAAAAGCATATAGTATAGATTTATAAGAAGGAGAATAGCATGAACTTTAAAATAGAAAAATACTTATTAAAAAAAGCAGAAGAATTAGCATTTATAACTATTAAACATGATGGAGAATTCCAAGTAGAAGGGTATGAGATACCAAAGGGTGGTTTAGATGTACCTATAAAAAATGAAGTATTAGTAAAGGGTATAAAAGAAAAAACTGCACAAGATAATATAAATGCAATGTCTATAGCTGACGCAATGATATTTATAATGGGTATAGACAGCAAGTTTAAACATAACGAAGAATATGTAAAGTTCCTAAATGCTTTCAAGGAAAAATTAAACTTAGATTTAAGAGCTTATATGGGATATATGTCTAGAAAATATTTTGATATTGGAGAATACACAGATTCTCTAATATATTTAAAAACTCTTATAACTATGTACCCTGATGATATAGAGGGATTATATCACTATGCTATAGTTTGTCAAGAAGTAGCTCAAAAATATCAAAAGGATATGGAAAATGATGCGATGAATATGTTTTTACTTGAAGCACTATCTAAGTTAGAACGTGTAATTCAATTAGATGAAGGATTCTCACTTGGATATTACCATCTAGGATATCATTACTATAATCAAGGCCAATACGTAAAAGCTAAGGTAATATGGGAAGAATCTTTAAAACTAGGGTTAGACCCAGAATTAGTTAGTGAAGTACAAGAAAATATAGGGAAAATGGATTTTAAAGTTCAATATGAAGAAGGATATAGTTTAGTATTCCAAGGAAAAAATGAAGAAGGCTTAGAAAAATTATTACCTCTTGAAGAAGACCATTCAGATTGGTGGAATTTACTATTTATGATAGGATTAGCTTATAAAAATATGAATGAGATAGAACAAGCTAAAAAATATTTTGAAAAGATACTACTAATAAAACCACATCAAGTAGATGCTATGGTTGAATTAGGTCTTTGCGAAGCTGAAACTTTCAATATAGAAAAAGCAATAGAGCATTTTGAAACGGCAGCTAAAATAAAAGAAGATCCAGAAATATTATGTAACTTAGGTATGGCATACTTAAATAACAATGAACTAGATGATGCTATATATTATATAGAAAGAGCATATGAATTAGACCCACAAGATGAAATAACAGTGGCTTGTTTAAGAGAATTGGACAAATATAGATAAATTAAAAAAGACTTCCTTTAAGGAAGTCTTTTTTGCATATTTATGCTATGATTTAAATAAGTATTAAAATAAAGGGGGGCTTAATATGATAAAAAAACTAGACGATATATTAAAGCAGCTTACGGGTAGTGAAACAGTTGTACTTTCTGTAGCAGCAGCACATGATGAGGAAGTCTTAATAGCAGTTAAAAATGCCGTTGAAAAAGGTATAATAAAACCTATATTAGTTGGAGATAAGGAAAAAATAAATTATATATCTAATAAAATAGATTTTAATTTAGATGGTATAAAAATAATAGACTCCAATGATATAGAAGAAAGTTCTAAAATTGCAGTGCAGTTAGTATCTAATAAAGAAGCAGATTTTATAATGAAGGGACTATTAGACACCTCAATACTTTTAAAGTCAGTTTTAAATAAAGACTATGGTCTTAGAACCGATAGTTTATTAAGCCATGTGATGATATATGAGTTAAATAATTATCACAAATTACTATTATTAACTGATGGAGGAATGAATATATCTCCAGATTATAACCAAAAGGAAAAAATACTTAAAAATTCTGTACAAGCAGCTCAATCTCTAGGTATGGAAACTATTAAAGTAGCATGTCTAGCAGCCAAAGAAAAAGTGAATCCTAAAATGCAAGCAACTATAGATGCAGACTTATTGGTAAAAGCATCTAATGAAGGAGTATTTGGAAAAAATGTAATTGTTGAGGGTCCTTTAGCATTTGACATTGCAGTTTCTAAAGAAGCAAGTGAAGTAAAAGGGTTAAATAGTAACGTATCAGGAGATGCAGATATACTACTAGTTCCAACTATTGAAGTAGGAAATGGAATAGGTAAGTCGTTTACATATATGGCAAATGCGAAATCAGCAGGAATAGTTATGGGAGCTAAAGCTCCAATAGTATTAGTATCAAGAGCAGATAACCATGAATCAAAGTTGTATTCTATTGCATATGGAGCTTTAATAGCTAAAAGTATGAAGGAATATTAACATCTAATATATAATTTTATAGTAACATTATTTTGTTAAAAATATATTTAAAAAAACACCAAATTAATAAAATTTAGTATATAATCAAAGTAGAGATTGTATAATTTTTACTTTTAAATAGACATAATTTTTTATCACCTGGGATTAAAAATCAAAAAAAGGGGATAGAGATATGGATAAAAAAATGTTAACCATTGACCTAAACAGCCAGGTATTACTAGATAAGGCTGAAAAAGACGGCGTAGAGACTATGTATGACAGAAAATTAGCTATGAAAGCTCAATGTGGATTTGGTCTTCAAGGAAACTGCTGTAGAATATGTGGTATGGGTCCATGTAGAATAACACCAAAAACACCAAGAGGTTTATGTGGTGCTGATGAACATGTTATAGTAGGTAGAAACTATGCAAGAATGGTAGCTGGTGGAACTGCTTCGCATTCAGATCATGCCAGAGATATAGCTCATACTATGGCTTTAACAAGCAGAGATGGTAACTATAAAATCAAAGACGAAGAAAAATTAATAATATTAGCAAAAGAATGGGACGTAGAAACTGAAGGTAGAGATATATATGATATAGCTCATGAAGTTGCTGATATTGCGTTAATGGAATTCGGTAAACCTTATGGAGTAGCAAGATTTTTAAAAAACGCTCCAGGACCAAGACAAAAGATATGGAAAGATCTTGGAATAGAACCAAGAGCAATAGATAGAGAGATAGCAACAATAATGCATTCAACTCATATAGGATGTACTGGAGATATAGATAGTTTAATCCACATGTCATTAAGAACTGCATTAGCAGATGGATGGGTTGGATCTATGATAGGTACTAGATTTAGTGATATCTTATTTGGAACACCAACAATAAGAGAAACTGAAGCTAACTTAGGAGTTTTAGAAGAAAATAAAGTAAATATAATTTTACATGGTCATGAACCTTCATTATCAGAAATGATAGTTTTAGCATCAGAAGATCCAGAGTTAGTAGCATTAGCTAAAGAAATGGGTGCAGATGGAATAAACTTAGCAGGTATGTGTTGTACAGGTAATGAAGTTACAATGAGACATGGAGTTAAAACAGCTGGAGACTTCCACCAACAGGAACTTGCAATAGTTACAGGTGCAGTTGAGGCTATGATAGTTGACGTTCAATGTATATTCCCAGCATTAGCAAAAGTAGCTAATTGCTATCACACAAAATTCATAACAACATCTCCAAAAGCTAAGATAGCAGACTCAACATATATGGAATTCTCAGAAGAAACTGCATACGAAGATGGATACAGAATAGTTAAAGAAGCTGTATTAAACTTTAAAAATAGAGATAAATCAAAAGTACTTATACCAGAATTAAAATCAAAAGCAACAGTTGGATTTAGTACAGATGCAATACTAGGTCAATTAGATAGAGTTGTAAACTCTCATATAGATCCAGCAGGAACACTTAAGCCTTTAGCTGATTGCTTAAAATCAGGAGTATTAAGAGGAGCAGTAGGTGTAGTTGGATGTAATAATGCTAAAGGAGTTTCAAACTTAGCACATGTAACAGTAATGAAAGAACTTATCAAAAATGACATACTTGTAGTTACTACAGGATGCGGTGCATCAGCAGCAGCTAAATTTGGATTAATGACTAAGGAAGCTAGAAAACTTGCAGGTAAAGGTCTTGCAACTGTTTGTGAATTAGTAGATATACCGCCAGTACTACACTTAGGTTCTTGTGTTGACTGTAGCCGTATATTAGAAGTAGTAGGCGAAACTGCTAAATTCTTAGACATGGATATGTCTGACCTTCCGGTAGCAGGTGTAGCACCAGAATGGATGTCTGAAAAAGCAGTAGCTATAGGAACTTATGTTGTAGCATCTGGTATAGACACATACTTAGGTATAATGCCTCCAGTTACAGGTTCATCAAGAGCTGTAGAAATACTATGTGGAGAATTACAAGATATGGTAGGAGCTAAATTCACAGTTAATGATAATCCGCAAGAATTAGCAGCTACAATAATAGCAGATATAGAAAAGAAACGTGTTCATTTTGAAAACTTAGTAGAAGAAAAAATGAGCGTACCAGTAGAAGCTTAAAACAAAATTAATATATATATATAGGAAAACTAAGCATACAACTTTGAAAAGTTAGTATTAGATTTAATTAGTTCAATAGAAGAACTCGCTATAGTTTTA
The DNA here is from genome assembly GCF_017590215.1 of Clostridium sp. CCUG 7971. Lineage (GTDB taxonomy): Bacteria > Bacillota > Clostridia > Peptostreptococcales > Peptostreptococcaceae > Faecalimicrobium. The sequence goes on along the minus strand of NZ_JAFFPK010000056.1, from coordinate 4,705 downwards.
TTTTAATGTAAAAATAAAGCTATAGTTAAGAATAAAGCAAACGATTTCAATAAAAATATTTAAAAAAGTTTCTAAAATAACAAATAAAATCATTAAAAAATAAAATAAATAACTGTATTTTAAGTTATGCATAACAAAAGGTGGTATAATAATGAAAATAGCAATAACAGGTAAAGGTGGAGTAGGTAAAACAACTTTTTCTTCAATGTTGTCTAGAATGTTTTCCCAAGACGGATATAGGGTTGTTGCTGTGGATGCTGATCCAGATGCCAATCTAGCATTGGCATTAGGATTCCCTAAAGACACATATGACTCAATAGTTCCTATATCTGAAATGAAAAATTTAATTTCAGATAGAACATCTGCAGATACGGGATCATTTAATAAAATGTTCAAATTAAATCCTAAGGTAGATGATATACCTGAAAATTACTGCAAGGAATATAACGGAGTAAGACTACTTACTTTAGGAACAGTAGATTCAGGTGGATCTGGATGTGTTTGTCCAGAGCATGTATTACTAAAAAGATTATGTTCTCATTTAATACTACAAAATAAAGATGTAGTTATTATGGATATGGAAGCAGGAATAGAACACTTAGGAAGAGGTACTGCTCAAGGTGTAGACGCTTTTGTAGTAGTTGTAGAACCAGGAGAAAGAAGTCTACAAACCTATAGGAAAGTCAAGAAATTAGGAAAAGACATAGGTGTTAAAAGGGTATTTGTTGTGGGTAATAAGATAAGAAACAAAGAAGATGAAGAATTTATAATGAGTAATTTAGAAGATGGAGAATCATTAGGATTTATCTATTACAATCAAGACGTTATAAATTCAGATAGATCTAACCAATCTCCATATGACGTAAGTGAAGAGACAAGAAAGCAGGTTAAAGTAATAAAAGATAAGTTAATGGAACTGCAAACTTGCAATGCATAATATTAGCTATTGCAAGATTAGATATCTATGTTCTTTGTTAGCAAAATAATTTAGATATACATAATTTTGCAAAAAATATTTTATTTTTGGAGGAGATTTAGTTATGGGATTCAAATCTGATATAGAAATAGCTCAAGAGGCAAAACCTCAAGATATAAGAGAGATAGCAAAAAAATTAGGTTTAGGCGAAGATGATATAGAGCTATATGGTAAATATAAAGCTAAGGTAGATTACAACCTATTAAAAAGAGATAATAGTGATAAAAAATCTAAGTTAATATTAACTACAGCTATAAACCCAACTCCAGCGGGAGAAGGTAAAACAACTACTACAATAGGGGTTGCAGATGGATTAGCGAAACTAGGTAAAAATGTATTAGTTGCTTTAAGGGAGCCATCATTAGGACCGGTATTCGGTGTTAAAGGTGGAGCAGCTGGTGGAGGATATGCTCAGGTTGTTCCTATGGAAGATATAAACTTACACTTTACAGGTGACTTCCATGCAATAGGTGCGGCAAATAACTTACTAGCAGCAATGTTAGATAACCATATTCACCAAGGTAATGAACTTCAAATAGATACAAGACAAGTAACTTGGAGAAGATGTGTAGACATGAATGACAGACAATTAAGAAATGTTGTTGATGGATTAGGTAAAAGAGCAGATGGTGTTGTGAGAGAAGATGGATTTGATATAACAGTTGCATCTGAAGTAATGGCAGCATTTTGCTTAGCTAGTGATATATCAGATTTAAAAAATAGATTAGGAAGAATAATAGTTGCATATAACTTTAACGGAGAGCCTGTAACAGCAGCTCAGTTAAAAGCTAATGGAGCTATGGCAGCTTTACTTAAAGATGCATTAAAGCCAAATTTAGTTCAAACATTAGAGGGAACTCCATCGTTTGTTCATGGTGGACCATTTGCAAATATAGCTCATGGATGTAACTCTGTAATAGCTACAAGAATGGCAATGCATTTTGCTGACTATGTAGTAACTGAAGGAGGATTTGGAGCGGACTTAGGAGCTGAAAAATTCTTAGATATTAAATGTAGAATGGCTGATTTAAAACCAGATGCAGTTATAATAGTTGCTACTGTAAGAGCATTAAAATATAACGGTGGAGTAGCCAAAAATGATTTAAATGAAGAAAACCTAGAAGCCTTAGAAGCAGGACTTCCAAACTTACTAAAGCATGTTGAAAATATAACTAAAGTATTTGGATTACCAGCAGTTGTTGCTATAAATAGATTCCCACTTGATACAGAAGCTGAGCTTAAACTTGTTGAAGATAAGTGTAAGGAATTAGGAGTTAACGTTGCACTTTCTGAAGTTTGGGCAAAAGGTGGAGAAGGTGGAATAGCAGTAGCTAAAGAAGTTATAAGACTAATAGATGAAGAAGAAAATAACTTTAGATTCTGTTATGAAGATGATTTAACTATAAGAGAAAAAATAGAAGCTATAGCTACTAAGATATATGGAGCTGATGGTGTAGATTTTACGCCTCAAGCATCAAAAGAAATTGATAAGTTAGAGCAATTAGGATTTGGAAATATGCCAATCTGTATGGCTAAAACTCAATATTCTTTAACTGACGACCAAACTAAATTAGGAAGACCAACAGGATTTAGAATAACTGTAAGACAGGCAACAGTTTCAGCAGGTGCTGGATTTATAGTTGCTCTTACTGGAGAAATAATGAAGATGCCAGGGCTTCCAAAAGTTCCAGCAGCTGAAAAAATAGATGTTGATGAAAATGGAGTAATAGCAGGATTATTCTAGAAAGTAAAGAATATAAAAACAGAATATAAACAGATAGTGTGTAGTATTTGCACACTATCTGATACATAATTAACCTTATATAAACTAGGGGGAAAATAATGAAAATAGCAGAGAAAACATGTATAGAATTTGTAGATGTTCTAGCTTCTAAATCAGCAGTACCAGGTGGAGGTGGAGCAGCGGCACTAGTAGGTGCTATAGGAATGGCTCTAGGAAGCATGGTATGTAACTTAACTATAGGAAAGAAAAAGTATGCTGAATATGAAGAAAGCGTAAAAGAGATATTAAATAAAGCAGGAAAAATAGAAAAAGATTTACTAGAAATGATAGATAAAGATGCAGAGTGCTTCTTACCTCTTTCAAAAGCTTATGGACTTCCTAAAAGCACAGAGGAAGAACTAAGAATAAAAGAAGAGACTATGGAAAAAGCTTTAAAAGTAGCTTGTGAAGTACCTATAAATATAGTTAGAGTATGTTTTGAGGCTATAAAGCTTCATGAAGATTTAGTTGATAAAGGATCAAAGCTTGCTATAAGTGATGTAGGAGTAGGGGTTCAATGTTTAAGAGCTGCTATACTTAGCGGTCAATTAAATGTAGTTATCAATATAAATTCTATAAAAGATGAAGAATATGTTAATAAAGTAAAAAATGAAGTAGATGAACTAGTTAAAGAAGGCGTTAGAATATGCGATGAAGTATATACTAAGGTTGAAATAGCACTAGGAAAATAAATACAAAAAAATATATACAGGGGGGCAATTGAATATGGAAGTAGTTGCAACTAATGGTCAAATAATAAAAGGTAAGCCAGTGGCTGATAAAATAAGTGAAAATTTAATAAAAGAAGTTAATGAATTAGTAAACGAGGGTATAAATCCTAAGTTAACTATAGTTAGAGTTGGAGCTAGAGGAGACGACTTAGCTTATGAAAGAGGAGCATTAAAAAGATGCGAAACTATAGGAATACAAACTGAAGTTTTAGAGCTTAAAGAGGATATAACGGAGGAAGAATACATAAATGAGTTAACTAAATTAAATAATGATAAAAATGTTCACGGAATACTATGTTTTAGACCTCTTCCTAAACAATTAAACGAAGAAAAAATAAAATATGTTATATCTCCAGAAAAAGATGTAGATAGCTTTAGCCCAATAAATACTGCTAAGGTTATGGAAGGAGATACTACAGGATTCCCTCCATGTACACCAACAGCAGTAGTTGAAATATTAAAGCATTATGATGTTAATTTAAATGGAGCTAAGGTTGCAGTTTTAGGAAGAAGTATGGTAGTAGGAAAGCCAGCTGCAATGCTTTTATTAAATGAAAATGCTACAGTTACTATATGTCACTCTAGAACAAAAGATTTAGCAAAGATAACATCTGAAGCTGATGTATTAGTAGCAGCTGTAGGTAGAGCTAAAATGGTAAAAGCTGACTTTGTAAAACAAGGCGCAGTAGTTATAGATGTTGGTATAAATGTTGATGAAGAAGGTAAGCTATGTGGTGATGTTGATACTAATGCAGTAGTTGAAAAAGCATCTATGATAACTCCAGTTCCTGCTGGTGTAGGTTCTGTAACTACATCAATACTTGCAAAACATATAGTTAAAGCATGTAAGTTACAAAATAATAAATAATAGATAGATGCTATAGGGGGGAATAGAGATGATAATTTCTGAAAAGAAACCAATGGAAGAAGTATTAGGATTTTTGAAAAATGCTGAGAAAGTAGTTTTAGTTGGATGTAATCAATGTGCGGCTACATGTAAAAGTGGTGGAGAAGAAGAAGTTGTTAAGATGAAAGAAGATTTAGAAGCTGAAGGTAAAAAAGTTTTAGGGTATACAATATTAGATCCAGCATGTAACCTGTTAAAATCTAAAAAAGATCTAAAAGCTCTAAAAGAAGAATTAAAAGAAGCTGATGCTGTTTTATCTTTAGCATGTGGAGACGGAACACAAACTATAGTTAAAAATTTAAAGAAAA
>NZ_JAFFPK010000055.1 GCF_017590215.1 Clostridium sp. CCUG 7971 | reverse complement strand
TTTTTATATCTTTATAATTTTAACGATGCACCTTCCCAGTCACTCATAAAGCTTTCTATACCTTTATCTGTTAAAGGATGCTTTATCATTTGGTTTATTACTTTAAGAGGAACTGTAGCAATATCAGCTCCTATTCTAGCTGCTTGTAGTACATGTATTGGATTTCTTACACTTGCAACTATTACTTCTGTTTCTATACCATTTACATCAAATATATCTACTACTTCTTCTATTAAATCTAATCCATTTTGTCCTATATCATCTAATCTACCTACAAATGGACTTACATAACTAGCTCCTGCTCTAGCAGCTAAAAGAGCTTGTCCTGCTGAAAATATTAAAGTTACGTTTGTCTTTATCCCTTTGCTTGATAATATCTTTACAGCCTTTAATCCTTCTGCTGTCATAGGTATTTTTATAACTATGTTTTTGTGTATTTTAGATAATTTATCAGCTTCTTTAACCATTCCTTCATGATCTAAGCTTATTACCTCTGCACTAATTGGTCCATCTACTATATCAGTTATTTCTTTTACAACTTGTATAAAGTCTCTTCCTTCTTTAGCTATTAACGATGGATTTGTTGTAACTCCACATATAACACCTAAATCGTTAGCTTCTTTTATTTCTTCTATGTTAGCTGTGTCTATAAAAAATTTCATTATATGTACCTCCTAAAATTCTTATGTATATATTATTTCCTATTTAATAAATATAAATCCAGATTATATTTATTAAATTTTATATTTTATTAGTTGCTAAGTACATATGATATCACAGTTTGTTTATATGGTAAATATTAAATATAACCATATAATTCACAAACCGCAGATTGACTGAATTGTTATTTTTCTAACTTTTCCACACTTAGTTTATTAGATAAAAAAATCCTAGAAGTTTAGATTTTATAATTCTAATTTTCTAGGATTTTTTATATAAAGTTTAAATTATCTAAATTTTATAACTCCATTTTCTATTGAATCAAGTATTGCTAATGATTCTAATTTAACACCTTTATCCAATAATAATTCTCTACCATCTTGGAATCCTTTTTCTATTACAATCCCAACTCCTACTAAATTTGCTCCAGATTGATCCACTAAATCTTTAAGACCAAGTGCCGCTCTTCCATTCGCTAAAAAGTCATCTAGAACTAGTATATTTTCACCTTCATTTAAATATCTTTTAGATACTTTTACGCTGTATTCTTTTCCTTTTGTAAATGAATATACCTTGGTTTCATATACATCTTTATCTAGGTTTTTAGACTCTACTTTCTTTGCAAATACAACTGGTACATTTCCAAAATGTTGAGATGCTATAGATGCTATTGCTATTCCTGAAGCTTCTATAGTAAGTATTTTATCTATTTTATCTTCTTTGAATCTTTCTTTAAATTCTTTTCCGATTTCATTTAAAAAAGCTACGTCTAATTGGTGATTTAAAAAATTATCTACTTTTAATATATCATTTCCTGACACGCGACCTTCTGTTAATATTTTTTCTTGTAATGATTTCATATTTTTCCCCCCTAAAAGTAGTTTATTTATATATTAAGAACAAAAAACTCCTGTCTAAAACAGACAGGAGTTTACTATTTAACATAAAAGTATAGATTTATAGTGTATTGTATACTTAAATTATATTATCAAAAACTCCTGTAGTCAGGCAATTTACGGTAGCCTGGTAGATACATTTGAACCATATCATCAAAAATATACAGGTAAATACATTCAATTATTTCTTATAATTATATATTATACGTTTAGTTTCTTCAACTAATACTTTTATATTTTTACTTATTTAGTTTTGTTTTGCTGTATATCCAGCTTTTAATAGAATCTGAACTGCATCCTCACCTTTAGCTTCATTTACTAAAACTATAGGCCCAGTGCATCCCATTCCACTTTCTGCATATACCTCATTTTTCCATAATTCTTTAACCGCATCTTCTAAATCCATTATATCTATACCAGATATTTGAGTTGTAACTACTTGTTTTTCTGGCATATTAACCTCTTCACTAATTTTTACTTCTTTTTTAATAATACCGCTTATTACTTCCTCAAACTTAGAAGCTTTAGCATTTATAAACTCATTTTTTGAAACCTCACTTACATTTCCTTTAACTACATCATAAGCATATTTAAGTGCGTTAGAAACTACTGGAATCCCTGATGCCCTTGATAATATAAGTATTTTTCTATTATATTCTTCTCCTACTCCTGGTCCATAACCATAACCACTGCCTTCATAGTCTCCTCCTGTTGTAAATGAAGAAAATACCTTCATAAATATATTACCACTTAAAGTATCACAAACCATAACATCTGGAGCACCTGCTAGTAAGTCGTTTCCTCTCATTACACATCCACCATCAGATCTTATAGAATCTGCAAATTCTATATCATATCCATTATCTTTTAATTGTTTTAAGCCTTTTTCAACCTGTCTAGCACCATCAACATTAAGTATACCAATTTTAGGATTTCTTATTCCTATACTTTTAGCAGTTGCGACTCCATATATAGCATTTCTAATCATTGCTTCTATCCTATTTGTTGCACTAGTTCCTGTTGTTGTTGCTAATATCATTTCTTTTCCTTTACCTGGTGTTATTACTCTACCGACTGTAGATACACCTATTGGAAAATTATAATGCATAGTTACAGCTGCATCTATATATCCGCTATCTAATAGCTCTTCCATTTTTGTGTGCATCTCTTTTTCACAAGTTACTTCAATCACTTCAAGATTTGTTTCTACCTTAGGTCCAATTAAAACTATATCAAATAAATTAGACTTTGCTAAATGTGCTCCATTTACTAAATTGTCTACTCCGTGTTCACTTCCAAGTGTAGTTAATCCTATTTTTATTTTTTTCCCCAATTCTCCACTTTCTATTGCATTAGCTATTTCTAGAAGAGTTTCACCTATTATCTTTTTAGCCATAGTACTACCCCCTATTCTTCTATAATATCTAATGCTAATTTTCTTAGAGATTCTGCTATTATTTTTTTAATTTCTTCTTTAGATACTCCACTAGTTTCTTCAGTTACTCCATTGTTTCTTTCTACTATAAATGATACTCCATCAAATAAATTAGTCATTCTTCCTAAGAATAAACTTCCTTTACCTACTATCATTGCTCTATTTTTGTCTCCTGTAGTTAAGTCATCTATACAGAATCCTATATACGGAACACCTGATGGTATATGTCCTTGAGTTGGAGCCCATCCTGGAAGCCCTTTACTAGATACAAATTCTTTTAACGCTTTCTTTTCCATATCTCCACGCTTAACAGCTAGAGCGCCTATCATTTTATAATTAGCTTCTGGAACATCTCCTGCTCCTGCTGGTTTTGTTATATCTGGATTTTGCATTTCAACAGAAAATACATCTACATCAGTTATTTTTAAATTCGCTTTATCAAGACCACTTGTTATGAGCGCTGTCATAACAGCTTGAGGTGATGAACCTGTTCCAACATTATGTTTTCCTATTAAATCAGTTCTTATTATTGGATTTACTCCATCATTTTCAGATACAAGGACTGCAAATCCACCAACTACATCTTCTAATACTGGAAGACCTTTTTTGATGTGATCTTTAGCATTCATTCCAAGTTTTGCACTAGCTCCACCTGCAACTACTACTACATTTTTATATACTCCTGATTTAACAAGAGCAGCTGCTTGAATTAAAGCATGAGTTGGGGCTGCACAGAATCCTCTAGTATCAGACCCTGTCGCATTATTATACCCTGCTATTTCTGCTATAGATTTTGCAAAGTTTCCTCCGCCCCTTTGATTTATATCTCCGCAAGCCTCTTCTGAACATTCTATTACATAATCTATATCTAATGGATTTATATTGCTACTTCTTAATAAATGAATTGCTGATATTACCCCTGATGCTTTAACTACTAAGTTTTCAAACATAGTGTGAGCATTTAAATTAACATCTACATCATGAGCTTTTTTTACATATCCTACAAATTCACCTTCATGATATAATCCTTCAGCAACATGATTATCTACTAATTCTTTTCCCTCTTCTATATCATCTCCCTTTAATTTAGCTATAAATTGTGCTAATTCTGGGTAGTTATTTTCAACTTTAGGTTTTACTTCGTTTACAAATTCTTCACTTAACTTTACTAGATCAAATGCATCACATATTTGCATTAACGCTATAAATTCGTCTTGAGGCATTATTTCCCCTAATTTTCCTGTTCTATTACCTTCTACTTTTTCTTTACACCAAGGCATAGATATATTTTTTAATTCCTCTGGTCTGTTGTTGCCTATGTAAACTTGATTCGGCATATATTTAACTACATCTTCATAACTTCTTATGTGATTAGTTATTTCTTTTAAAAACTCTGAATCTGGATTTGTAGCTCTTTCAACATTACATGTACTACCATTTTGCACTATCATATCTGGAGTATGAATAAGTACATAGCTCGCACCTTTTAAAACTGGATAAGACATAAATTAGCACCCCCATTAAATTTTTACATACATATTCAACACCAAAATAATTAATAGGTTCTGGTGATTATTATATTTCATAAAAAGCTGCCTCAAACAATTGACTTTACATAGTAAAATTTAGTTTAAGACAGCTTTAATATATTACTAATAAATTAATTTATACTATCTAAGCCATTTCCTTAGAATTTAGTACTGATGTATCTGGATTTTCAAATACAGTTTGATCTTCTACTTCTGTAGTTAAAGCAACTAAAGCTTTTTCTACTAATCCTCTTCTCAATGCCTTTTCTTCTTTTGGATCAAGATTTGGATTTCCAAGTGGATGAGGTATTGCTATAGTTGGAACTATTCTATTTGCTCCAACTGTTAAAGATATAGGCACTACTGTACACATATGAACTACAGGTACTTCCATAACCCTTTCTATTTCTTTTACCATCGTTGCACCGCAACGTGTACAAGTACCTCACGTAGAAGTTAATATAACAGCATCTATACCAACAGCTTTTAACTTGTTACCTATTTCATTAGCATAAGCCTTTGCACTTGCAACAGCTGTACCATTACCAACTGTTGTATAGAAAACTTCATGTAATTCTCCTATTACTCCTTCTTTTACTAAATCTCTAAGTACATCAACTGGTAAAACTCTGTCTGCATCTAAATTAGCGTATACTGGATCATATCCACCATGTGCAGTTTCATGCGAATCCTCTGTTAAATTTTCAAATCCTTCTAATGAGTATTCTCCATACTTAGACGCTGAAGAAGATTCTATTCTATCTGGATTACCTTTTGGTACTATACCTCCAGAAGTAACTAATGCTATTTTAGCATTTGATAAACCTTTTATAGCTTTTGCAGGTTGAACTCTATCAAATACTGGCATTGGATACTCTGTAACAAAATCCTCTCCCTTTATTTTCTTAAGTAACATATCAACCGCTCTTTTTGATCCTCTTTCAGTATGGAAAAAATTAACTCTTAATCCTCTTTCCATATATCCTTCTTCAGTTGGAGAGCCTATTTTTTCTCCATTAGCTAACTTTTTAGCAAACTTAACCATCTTAGGTAGAGCTTTCCTCATTCCGGCTGCTGAATCTGATGTTTCTATTATATAAACATCTTTTTTGAACATATCTACTCCTGGATTTTCTACGTACATTCCAGTAAAGCAAGGTATATTTAAGTTTTCTTTAACAACCTTAGTTATAGTTCCTGCAGCAACTCCATATCTACCAGCATTAAACGCAGGCCCTGCTATGAAAAGTTGTGGTTCAAATCCTTTTATCATTTCTAATACTTCACTACTTGCACTTTCTAAGTTTTCATTGAAGTATGTATCTCCACATACAACCGTACCAACTACTTCCATATTATCCCCTAATAATTTGTTTAGTTGTGTACTTATTGGAGGTAAAGTTTTTGCTATGTGCGGCTTAGTATCAGCCTTTTCTTCTCCACCAATTCCTGCAAAGAATTGATTTATATAATGAACTACTCTTAGTTTTTCCATCTTTTCACCCCTTTGAGCTAATTAATCATTAAACTTACAGAATTGCTCTCTCATGCTAGACATTTCTTCTACTATTTCATCAACCTCAAGTACCATTTCCATCATACTTATTTGTTCATCATATACAGCTTCATCAAATTCTGATTTCATTTCATCTTCTACAACATGGTAAACTCTAAGACCTAATTCAACTCCAGCAAGTGGGCCAGCAAATGTTGGATCTCCTGCTGTTACTGTTTCTGCTGCAAGACCTGCAGCTTCGGCTTCAGATGCACCTAATAAAACCACTAAGTTTTCAGCTCCGTGCTTTTCACAAGCTTCTTTAACTCTCTTTTGGTTTTCTAAGTCCATAGCCCCAGCAGCCGTTCAGACAAAACATTCTGTTGAAGAAAATATTACTTCTGCTCCTTCTACTGTTTTTATACATTCTTCTATAGCAGGCCCTGGTATACCGTCACGGTCACCTATTATAAGGACCTTTTTATTCGCAAGTATGCTCATATTTATCCCCCTTTTATTTTTAACTTTTACTATTTTATATTCTCAATATCTTTATATCTATTTTTTAATTCATATTTTAGTAAGTTGTTGTAGATAATACTCCAAATCCAGTTTCATTTGTAGCACCAGTTATAACTTGTATTTCAGCTTCTATGCTTCCATCTTCTCTTAAACTTCCAGCAAATCCACCAGCTATAACATCAACAACTTCTATATGACCTATTACTTTATCCATCTTAGGAAGTAATATTAATTCGTTAGCGTTTCCTCCAGTAACAACAGCATTCGCTCTAACATCTGCATCTGCAAGTGATTGAGAAGCTCCATCTCGTCCTGCATATTCATCCGTTACTATAACAGTTTTTATATCTTCCATTTCTATCTTTTTACAGTTCATTATAAGATCAGTATCTGGATTTCCAAATCCTTCTTGTGAAATTACAACTGCATCTAATCCTAAGTACTTACATAACTTAGCAGTCCAGTTAGAAGATCTTTCTTTATCTGCAAGGTATACGTTTTCATTAGTTATAATTACACCTACAAAGTTTATTTCTTTACCATGCTGTTCATATAAATCTTCTACTATAGAATTGTTTATGTGAACATATGAAGGATTTTTATCACATGCAGAAACACAATTTCCACTAACTATTGCTCCATCCATTAACTCTGTTGGATAAAGTAGTGTTGGTACTATTTGTTTTGCATCTACACCATATACATATGTGTCATGAAGTAGCCCTTGAGTTTGAAGCATATATACATATCCTACTTTTGGAAGCTCTGGATATTCTGCTATAGATTCTAATAGTGGCTTAGTTTCATAAATCTTAACTTCATCAGGTTCTACATTTCTTCCTGCTTCTCCTAAGTATGTTGCTGCTTTAAATCCTATCATTCTAACAGCCTTTTCATGGTCATGTTGCTTTAGTCCATCTACTGGTTCTGCTATAACTACAACATTATGTAATTTAGAGAATGGACAGTAATCAGCACCAGGACCTGTCATATCTATTATACCTTCCTGGAATCCTACTATTTTACCTGTAGTTACAACTGCGCACCCTGAAAGCGCATGAGTTGTTCCAGCTCCCACAGTATCTACTTTGGATATTATTCCTGGGAATATTCCACCATTACCATCAACTTTAACTCTTGGCTCTATAACATCTTTTACAGGTGTTATTCTAACGCTTTCACCTGGATGAACTATATCTATATCAATAGATTTTATGTGCTCATCTCCACCAATTTCTTTAAGCATCTCTTCTTTATTAACGTATAAAACTCCATCTTTAACTTCAGTAATGTTACCAAACTGAATGTCTTTTATAAAGATTTTCCCTAACTCAAGACGCATACGTGCACCCCCCAATTTTTACTTATAATAATCTGACTACACTTTATTTATATAGATTTGAGATTTACTCAAATTTATAGCACCATTAATTAGAACTAATTCTTAAAGATATTTTTTAATCATTTCTTCTATATTAGATTTTGTTGCATCATCTTTTGTAACTTCATCTATTTTAGATCCATCTTTGTATATAGCTATTGTTGGAAGGCCCAATACTTTTTCTTTTATAGCTAATCTTCTAGCTTTTGTTGTATCTAACTTACAGAATTTAAAATTCTCTGCATATTGATTAGATAATTCTTCAACTTCTGGAAGTAATGCTTTGCATGGTTCGCATCCTTCACTCCAGAAATCTACAACTACTATTCCTTCATGTTTTAAAACTTCTTCTTCAAAAGTACTCTTATCTAAAGCTATCATTTTAAATTCCCCCTTAAATTAATTTAAATTTTTATTATAGTTGAATATATATTAAATTTAAATACTTGTTTAAATTTCTAATAAATAGTATTTAAATTTATACTACATCATGGATTCTTCTAAATTCCACTCTTTACTTTCTATATATTTTTCTGCATTTATTGTAGCTACTGCACCATCACTTGTAGCAGTTACCACTTGTCTTAAAGTTTTAACTCTACAGTCTCCAGCTGCAAATACACCTTCTACATCTGTTTTCATATTTTCATCAGTTATTATATAACCTCTTTGATCCATATTAATTTTATCTTTAAATAAATTTGTTTGAGGATCTAAACCAACAAATACAAATACGCCCATTGTTCCATCTTCTTCATCTGCTTCATATTCCATTGTTTCACCTGTTACAGTGTTTTTAAATATTACTTTTTCTAATATTCCATCACCATGTAATTCTTTTACAGTGGTATTAAACATAAATTCTATATTTGGATTATCTTTTGCTTTCTCTTGTATAGATTTAGCACAGGATAATTTATCTCCTCTATGAACTATTGTTACTTTTCTTGCAAACTTAGTTAAAAACATACCTTCTTCTACAGCACTATTTCCTCCACCAACTGCAAATACTTCTAAATCAGTAAAGAAATCTCCATCACATGTTGCACAATATGATACACCTTTTCCAGTAAGTTCTTTTTCACCTGGTGCTCCTAATTTTTTTGGAGTCGCACCAGTTGCTATTATAAGGGCTTTTCCTTTGTATTCTCCTTTTTCACCCTTTACTACTTTTATTTTTCCATCTATATTAGCCTCAATTATATTGTCTTTAACCATTTCAGCCCCAAAGCTTTTGCATTGTTCAACCATTCTAGCTATTAACTTTGGCCCACTTGCATCTTCTATAGATCCTGGATAGTTTGCTACATCATGCGTTGTAACTATTTGTCCACCTGTTTTTGATTTTTCTATTATAAGTGTCTTAAGCTTTGCTCTAGCTCCATACAGTCCTGAAGAAAGACCTGCTGGTCCTGAACCTATTATAATTAAATCATATAAATTTTCCATTTAACTACCCCCTTTTATATTAAAAAATACCTTATCAATATCTCTATATTTTTATCTTATATCCTACTATACTGTTTATCAAAAACAATATAATATGTGACTTATATATATTGAATTCTTTGTAAGGTATTGTTTAGGATATCAAAGTCTATAACCTTAAAATCATCTATAACCCTTTCTGTCCAATTTGGAGTATTTTTATTGTTTTGAAATTTAGTTGAAGTCAATATTGCTTCTTCTATTAACATTAGTGAATTTGTATCTAGATTTTTTCCTTTTTTCATAATGATACTTCGAAATGGTGTTTCATTAGGCTTTACGCTTCCGTAGAGCGGATGAGATAAAAGTTCATATCCCTTATGTATTAAGTTTCTGCATTCTTTTAATATTTCTATGTAGGTAACATCTTTTTGTAAAATTTCTTTATCTCTAATCTCTTGTTTAACAATTGGGTTATTAGTTATTATTACCATGTCTCCCTCTCGCTTTCAAAATTCTGTATTTATTTTTCCAACAAAAAACAGAGAAAACAAATTCCCAATTTGTTCTCTCTGTTAATATAATCTTCAGAGGTCCGTCTAGACATAGTATTTTCACCTGAGAATTTCACTTAATTTTATTGGGTTAGTAAATTAAGTTTGTCCCTTCGGTCACTTTAAAAGTTGTCTCCCATGTCCTTCATTCGGATATTTAATTTTCTATTTTCTTTATTAATAATATCTATACTATCTAAGCTAAGTATATAATCTTTCTATTTGATTTTCAACATATTTTTTCTAAAATTTTGTATGTTTTTTTAATCTATGTTTTTAATTGAAAAAAGTTATTTTATAACTTATTATCATCTACTTCATCTAACCATTTTTTAATACTAAATATAACACTTTCTACACATCCATCTTCAAATGGAGATTTTAAATTTCCTATATCAACAATTTCTAAGAATGATTTAGTTCCACCTACCTTGCATATATCTATATAATCTTGCCATCCTTTATCTTTATCTTCACTCATTTTCTTCCAGAACTGTAAAGAGCAAATTTGAGCTAATGTGTAGTCTATATAATAAAAAGGATTTTTAAATATATGGCCTTGTTTAAACCACCATCCACCATTTTCTAAAAACTTACATCCTTCATAGTCTTTATGAGGAAGATATTTATTTTCTAGCTGTCTCCAAGTTTTTTTTCTTTCTTCCTTAGTCATATTTGGATTTTCATAAATATAGTGCTGGAATTCATCTACTACTATTCCATATGGTATAAATTTAATAGCGGCTGATAAATGAGTAAATTTATACTTTTTCGTATCTTCTTTAAAGAAAAGTTCCATCCATGGCCATGTTATAAACTCCATACTCATAGAATGAATTTCACAACTTTCATAAGTTGGGAAATTTATTTCAGGCATATCTATCCAAGTTGACATATATAGCTGGAATGCATGTCCCGCTTCATGTGTTAATACATCTATATCATCTGCAGTTTGATTAAAGTTTGAAAATATAAATGGTGCTTTATAATCTGGTATATATGTACAATATCCACCTGCTGCCTTAGATTTCTTAGTTACTAAATCCATAAGCTCATTTTCTAACATAAAATCAAAGAATTCTTTTGTTTCATTAGATAACTCAGAATACATCTTTTTACCATTTTCAATAATATATTCTGAACTTCCTTTAGGTGTTGCATTTCCACTTAAGAATTCAAAGTTTTCATCAACATATGTTAACTTTTCTATATTTAATCTATTGGCTTGTCTTTTATACAAATCACTAGCAACTGGAACTATATATTCTGAAACTTGCTTTCTAAAGTTTTTTACCATTTGTGCATTATAGTCAGTTCTCATCATTCTTATATATCCCAATTCTACAAAGCTATTAAAGTTAAGCTTTTTAGCAATATTGGATCTTATTTTTACCAATTTATCAAATAATTCATCAAACTTATATTCATTTTCTTCAAAGTATCCATAGTAAGCTTTTGACGCTTTAATTCTCATATCTCTATCTTTTGATAGCATATACTTACCTAATCCAGATAAATTTTTCTCTTTGCCTTCAAATATTATCTTAGCTGATGCTAATAGTTTAGTATATTCTGAGCATAATTTATTTTCTTCTTGTAAGTCATTTATTATCTCACTTGAAAATCCTTTTAAAGAATATTCTGCTATAGATATGAACTGTCTACCAAAATCATTTTCTATATCTTTTTTAAATTTAGAATTTATAACTGATTGATAAAATAATGAATTTAATTCTTCATAAAGCGGAGAGTATTCGTCCCAATAAGCTCTTTCTTCTTCATAAAATTTATCTTCTGTATTTACGCTATGCCTTATTGACGCTATTGTAGACATTGTTTCTATACTATTTCTTAATTTATTAAGCTTATCTATATTTTCTTTTTGTTCTTTATATGTATTAGATTCATTAATTTTTTTTACTATATTATTGAACTCTTTTTTATTGCTTTCATATTTAGGTCTTTCATATTTAAAATCTGAAAATTTCATTTTATTCACTCCTCTTTGATATTGCTTATACTTATATATTAAATTATACAATAATTACCTCATTTACTGTATATAATACTTTTAATACATAAACATTTAAGATACTTGTCATCAATCAAGGTAAATTTTTTATTTTAGTTTATAAATTTATTATGTATTGATATAATCATTACTAGTAACAGCATTATAAAATATTTTAGGAGGATAAATATGTATAAATTAATAGCTCTAGACATTGATGGAACATTATTAAATAGTGAAAAAAAAATCACTTCTGATGTATTTGATTCTATCCAAAAAGCAAAAGAAAACGGTGCAAAGGTAGTATTATCAACAGGTAGACCCTTACCTGGAGTAACGCCTCTTTTAAATGAATTGAATCTTAATGATGAAGGTGACTACGTTATATGCTTTAACGGAGCAGTAGTTCAGGAAGTAAAAAGCCAAAAGGTTATTTCTAATATAGAAATGAGTTATGAAGATTTTAAGGATATATATAGGGTTGTAAAAAAACTTAATACTAAAGTTCATATAAATACGCCAACTAATCTAATAACTCCACATAAAGAACCTAGTGAATATACAGTTCATGAGTCTGAAATAAATAAAATACCAATCGTTTATAAAAGTGAAGAAGATATAGATGACAGTATAACATTTTGTAAAATAATGATTATCGATCATCCCGAAAGATTAGAAGAAATTTTAGAAGTTCTTCCTAACGAACTTCGTGAAAAATATACAGTTGTTAGATCTGCTCCTTTCTTCTTAGAATTTTTAAATAAAAAAGCTAATAAAGGGACTGCATTAAAAGCTTTATGTAATAATATAAATTTACCTATCGAAAAAACAATTGCTGTTGGTGATGAAGAAAATGATCAGCATATGATAAAGATGGCCGGGCTTGGTGTTGCCATGGGTAATGCTCGTGATAGCATAAAAGATATATCAGATTACATAACTACAACTAATAATGATAATGGTGTTGCAAATGTTATTAATAAATTTATATTAAATAAGTAAAATTTTATTTAGTATAATCTATATTTATAATAAAA
>NZ_JAFFPK010000054.1 GCF_017590215.1 Clostridium sp. CCUG 7971 | reverse complement strand
GGTATATACCTTCCTTTTTCTTTTTATTTAAACTGTAGCCTTTATAGCTTGAGTTAAGTTTGGAACTAATTGTTTCTTTCTAGAAACAACACCTTCAGAAAATACTCCTTGGTGAGCTTTTATATTAAAAGCATCAGATATTATGCTATCATCAGCTTTGTATATTAAATAAGAACCTTCTTTTATTATGTCAGTTAATGCTAAAACTAACATATCATATTCAGATGCATTTATATAAGCTAAGAAATCATCTTTTTTAGCTAATATAGAATCTATATCTAAAGTGAATACTTGTCCTATACCAACTCTTTTTTCGCTCATATTGAACTCTTTAAAATCCATGTTTACTATTTCTTCTATACTGAACTCATCTAAAGAAGTACCAGCTTTAAACATTTCCATAGCATATTCTTCCATATTAACGTTAGCTATTTTACTTAATACTTCACAAGCTTCTTTATCTTTATCAGTAGTAGTTGGAGATTTAAATAATAATGTATCTGATAATATAGCAGATAATAAAAGGCCAGCTATATGATAAGGGATCTCTACATTATTTTCTTTAAACATATTGTATATTACTGTACAACTACATCCAACAGGCATAACTCTAAAGCTTATAGGTACATCAGTAGCTATTCCTCCTATTTTATGGTGGTCAACTATTTCAACTATATTAGCATCCTTTATATCATCAGCACTTTGAGCGTATTCGTTGTGGTCAACTAATACAACATCTAATCCTTTTACTGAAGTTGATAAAACTTCTGGAGCATCAACCTTAAAGTAATCTAAAACGAATTGGGCTTCTTTTCTAACCTCTCCTAAAGCGTAAGGCTTTGCATCTATACCTAATTGATTTTTTAAGTAAGATAATGAAATTGAAGAACATATAGAATCTGTATCAGGATTCTTATGTCCAAAAACTAATAATGACATATTAAAATTTCTCCTCTCATAAAATAATATATACTAAAGAAATATATTATTTTAATTTACAAAATATTTTATATCTAAATCGCTAGTTTTAAATAAGCGATATCATGAGCGTATTTACTAACAACAAAAATTATTATATCAAAAGGAGGAAGTAATGTGTTACAAAAACGAAAAAAAATTAAGATATTGCTCATATTATTACCCATTTTATTGCTAGTAATAACAACTGCATGCTCTATACATAAATATAAAAGTAATCAAAACATATATAAGGATACAACAAAGGTTATAGATACCATAAGTCAAGTACTAGATATAAATACAGTAAAATATAACTATAGTAATGTTGTTACAGTAAAAAAAGATAAAAGTATAAATGATATAAAGATTCCTTTTACAGAAAAATCATTTGTAATTAAGTACAATGGAGTTATAAATGCAGGTGTAAAGCCTGAAAATATAAGTATAACTAAAAATACAGGAGATAAGATACTGGTTGAGATAAAAAAATGTGAAATACTAGACCACTATATAGATAATGATAATTTATATGTATATGATGTAAAAAGCTCTATATTTAATAAATTAGGAGTACAAGAAGTTTTTGATGATGTTAATAAATATAAAAAAGAATATGAAAAAAAGATAATAGATGAAGGTTTTATAGATGAAGTAAAAGCAAATACTAAATTAAGTATAGAAAATATGCTTAAAAGTATAGGATACAAAGAAGTAGAAGTTATTTTTAAATAAAAATTCATTAAAATGTAAGATAGTTGACTAATTTTTAACTATCTTATTTTTTGCTAAAATAAAAAAATAAATAAGAATTTAAATAAGGTTAGAAAGTTAGAATTTAAACGTTTTTTCAGTGAGAATAAAATAAAAACGTTTTCATTGTACGACATAGATAAAAAAATAACAAAACATATTGACATAAATAATCGGGTAATGTATTATCTAATTATAGCAAGTTTGTTAATTAACTAACATAGTTTTATATAAAAAATTATTGGGAGGAATTGATTATGGCAAAGGAAGTAAAAAATACTAAAGTAGAAGCAAAGCAAGAATTTAGTGTAGAAAACATGATTAATGATTTAGTAACAAAGGCAAATATAGCTAAGGATGCTATGCTAAAGTTAGACCAAGAAGCAATAGATAAAATAGTAGGGGCTATGGCTAAAGCAGGTCTTGATAAACATATAGAGCTTGCTCAAATGGCAGTAGAAGAAACTAAAAGAGGAATATTCGAAGATAAAGTAACTAAAAATATATTCGCTACTGAATATGTTTATAATAGTATAAAATACAAAAAAACAGTTGGAGTTATCGAAGAAAATGATGAAGAAGGATACATGATGGTTGCAGAACCGATAGGTGTTGTAGCTGGGGTTACTCCTGTTACTAACCCAACTTCAACAACAATGTTTAAATCGTTAATATCTATAAAAGGAAGAAATCCAATAATATTCAGCTTCCATCCATCAGCTCAAAAATGTTCAGCAGAAGCTGCGAAAATATTAAGAGATGCAGCTGTAGAAGCTGGTGCTCCAGAAAACTGTATCCAATGGATAGAAGTACCATCATTAGAAGCTTCAAGTGCTCTTATGAAAAATAATGGAGTATCATTAATATTAGCAACTGGAGGACCTGGAATGGTAAAATCTGCTTATTCTTCAGGAAAACCAGCACTAGGAGTTGGAGCAGGTAACGTACCTTGTTTTATAGAAAAAACTGCTGATGTTAAGCAAGCTGTAAATGATTTAATATTATCTAAGTCATTTGACAACGGAATGATATGTGCTTCAGAACAAGCAGTTATAGTAGAAGAACCTATATACAATGATGTAGTTGAAATAATGAAAGGGTATAACTGTTACTTTGTAAATTCAAAAGAAAAAGGATTATTAGAAAAAACAGTTATAAACCCAGAAACTAATTCATTAAATCCTAATATAGTTGGACAAAGTCCATATACAATAGCACAAATGGCAGGATTTGAAATACCAAAGGATGTAAAAATATTAGTAGCTGAAATAGGTGGAGTAGGAGTAGATTATCCATTATCTAAAGAAAAGTTAAGTCCAGTACTTGCTTGTATAAAAGCTAAAGATGCTAAAGATGGTATACAAAAATGTGTTGAGATGACAGAGTTTGGTGGATTAGGTCACTCAGCAGTTATACACTCAAATGATGATGATATAATACTAGAATTTAGTAATAGAGTAAGAACAGGAAGATTATTAGTAAACGCGCCATCTACTCACGGTGCAATAGGAGATGTATATAACGTGAATACACCATCATTAACTTTAGGATGTGGATCTATGGGTAACAACTCAACTACTGATAACGTATCAGCTGTAAACTTAATAAACCTTAAGAAAGTTACTAAGAGAAGAGTAAATATGCAATGGTTCAAAGTTCCAGATAGAATATACCATGAAGTTGGATCAGTACAATACTTAGAAAAATTACCAAACACAGAAAGAGTTATGATTGTAACTGATAGAATGATGGTTCAATTAGGATATGTTGAAAAATTAGAATACCATCTAAGAAAAAGAAGAAACCCAGTTATGATAGATATATTCTGTGATGTAGAACCAGATCCATCTGTAGATACAGTATTAAATGGTGCTGAGGCGATGAGAAAGTTTAAGCCGGATACTATAATAGCATTAGGTGGAGGATCTGCAATGGATGCTGCTAAGGGTATGTGGTTATTCTATGAAAATCCAGAAGCAGACTTTGAAGATTTAAGATTAAAATTCATGGATATAAGAAAAAGAATATACAAGTTCCCTAAATTAGGAAGAAAAGCTAAAATGGTAGCTATTCCAACTACTTCAGGAACTGGTTCAGAAGTTACATCTTTCGCAGTTATAACTGATAAAGTAAACAATGTTAAATATCCTTTAGCTGATTATGAATTAACTCCAGACGTAGCTATAATAGATCCAAACTTCGTAATGACAGTACCAGCAGCAGTTACTGCAGATACAGGATTAGATGTATTAACTCATGCTATAGAAGCTTATGTATCTGTAATGGCAACAGATTATACAGATGCTTTAGCTATAAAAGCTATAGAAATGGTATTTGAATATTTACCAAAATCATATAAAGGAGCTAATACTGCAGAAGGTAAAGAAGCTAGAGAAAAAATGCACAATGCTTCTTGCATGGCAGGTATGGCATTTGCAAATGCATTCTTAGGAATAAACCATTCATTAGCTCATAAACTGGGATCAGAGTTCCATATACCACATGGTAGAGCTAATGCAATATTATTACCTCATGTAATAGAATATAATGCAACTATGCCAACTAAGTTTGCTGCATTCCCTAAATATAAGTCTTTCGTAGCAGATAAAAAATATGCTGAAATAGCTAAATATTTAGGATTAAAAGCTAATACTACAGAAGAAGGTGTTAAGAACCTAGTTGAAGCTATAAGAAGCTTAATGAAAGAAGTAAATATACCAATGACAGTAAAAGAGTGTGGTATAGATGAAGAAACTTATTTCGCTGCAATAGAAAGATTAGCATTAGATGCATTTGATGATCAATGTACTCCAGCTAACCCAAGATTACCATTAGTAACTGAATTAGTGGAAATATATGAAACAATATATGGAGTAAAAAAATCAAATACATCAAAAAATAAAAAAGAAGAAGTATGCAAAGCTTAGTAGCAAATGCATTTTAAATAAGAGTTAACATAAAAATCAAAATAAAGGAGTCTATTAAGACCCCTTTATTTTGATAAAGAAATATAATTTAATTTAAGAATAATAAAGAGTAAAGATTAATAATTTGAAAAATTCAGAAAATTAATATTGACGTAAAGTTATAAAGTTAATATAATTTATATAATAAATAAAAGGGGCCTATTAAGGCCCCCTTATTATTTTATAGATGATTTATTTATAACTACTTTTTCAAGGTCATTTTTTATGCTTATTATTGAATCTTTATAATCAACTTCAAAATTTGCAAATGCAGAGAATAAATCTATATCCCTCATTAAATGAATAGTCATTAGATTATTTTCTTTGTTAATTCTAAGTATTAATGATCTAACAAAAGGGAATTGTATTCTAGATAAAAATAAATTAGAACCTTGAGAATTTATATCCAAGCTACGATAATTTATATCAATAAATAAATCAATATCATTTTCTTCTTCTCTAATTATTCTATATTGAAAATCTGTATCTAAGTTTAAGTTTCCTATTTGTATCATAATTATACCTCATTTCTTATTTTGATTTAGGCAAGCTGTCTATACTATTTATATATAATTATATCTTATATATATAAATATAAAAAGAGCTTCCGTTGGGGGAACGGAAGCTCAAATTGGGGGAGATTGAGTTAAATATTTAATTTTATATTACTATTATGGACAGATGAAATTAAATTATACATAATTATAAAAAATTTTTAGATACTTTAAAACTTTATTTAAATACTAAAAAAGGATGTGATAACATCCCCTTTAGCAACATACCTATTTTATAGGTTATTGATATTATTGTGTAAAGTTTTTAATTATCTTTTTTTGTTTATGAACTTAGGACCAAGGTATTTTTTTATATCCTCATCAGAAGAAAAATCATCTATAAGGATTTCTTTACCTGATTCCTCAAGTATAACTAAAACTTCACAATCACCTTGTAAGAAGAACTTTCTAACAGTTTCTTCTCTAACTTCTCTAACCTTAGTTATATTCTTTTTTTGTTTTTCATAGTCCTTAGTGAAGTAACTATCCATCATGTTTATTATCTTTGTATATCTATTCATAAAATGCCTCCTATAATTAATCATAAAAAATGTGTTATAATAATTGTTTGTATTAACCTAATAATTATAACAAGGAGTAATAATAATGACTAGTATAAAAAAGATTGATATATTAAATTGTATAGATTATTCTAAGGAAAATGAATTATTTAATAAGCTAAACAAAGTATATAATTCTTTACCAAGTGGAGATTGCAGTGGATGCGGAAATTGCTGTATGGAATCTGTCGGTATAAACTTAATAGAATTTATAAATATATTTGAATACTTAAAAGGGAACAATGAATTAAGAAAGAAATGTTTAAGTAAGGTATTAGATTATTATTTTTTTGAATATATAAAAAAGAGCTCTTGTCCTTTTAAAGATGAAAACAATAGATGTTTAATATATGAAGTTAGACCTTTAAATTGTAGATTATTTGGCCACTGGAAAAAAGAAGATTATAATAAAAATTTACTAAATGTTACAAAGAGAAACTTAGACTATAAAAATCTAATGAAATCAAAGTGTGGATTTGAGATTAGTGATGAAGTAGTAAATTATAAAATAAATTATTGTGATAGTTTTAAACCAGAAAATGATTATTTAGATAAGTCAACAAGGCTTAGTTTTTCAGATAAATTAATGACTCTAGATTCAAAGTTATATTCAAAAGGTATTATAGATATAGAGTTTAAGGATAGAGGTATAGTTGAATATTTCGTTGAAAGTTTGCTTCATGAAGATACAGCTTATAATATAAAAATAAGAGTATCAAAAGAAGAAGATATTAGAATAAGAACTATAAATAGACTAAAAAAAATATTACTATAAAGTAGGAGTTAAAATGGATTTATTAAATATAAAAGGAAATACTTTTTATATAAAAGGTGGAACGAATACAGGTATATATTTATATGATGATAATAGCGCGCTTATTATAGACCCAGGTCTATGTGGATTAAGACCTAAAAGAGTAATTGATATATTAAAATCAAATAATATAAACCTAAAATTTATAATAAATACACATGAACACAACGACCATTATGGTGCATGTAATCAATTTAGAGAAGAGTATAAAGATTTATTAATAATGTCATCAAAATATGCAAAATTATATATAGAAAATCCAGAGTTATTTTCTAAATATATAATAGGTGGAAAAAGTAATAAATTTATGGATGGTAAATTAAGAAATAAATCATTAGATGAAGTACAAATAGATGAAATTATAAATGAAGGTATAATAGAATTAAATCGTATAGAATTTAATATAATAGATTTTAAGGGGCATACACCAGGTAGTATAGGTATCTTAACAAAAGATAAAGTATTATTTGTAGGAGACCTTTTAATAGGCGAAGAAATGCTTAATAAATATGACTTTTTATTTATGCATGATATAAAAGATCAAATGGACTCATTAGATAAACTTAAAAATATAGATTTTGATTTCTTAGTAGTTAGCCATGGAAAAAAAGTTATATCTAAATTCGAAAGTTATAATTTGATAAATAAGCATAAAGAAGCTATAGAAAAATATTTAAATCAAATAAGAGAGCAATTAAAAGAACCAATAGGATTAGAAAATTTACTTAAAAATATTATAAAAAATAATATCTTAAGTAATAATTATAAAGAATATCACTTTTTTAAGTCTTCATTAGTATCTATAATAAGTTATTTAGCTGACTTAGGAGAAGTAGGATATCTTATAAATGAAGGAGAATTGCTTTATTATACACAAAAAAATAAACTATGTTAAAATGAGTATAACTGGAAAAATATAATAAAGGATGAGCGAGATGGAATACGAAAAGTGGGACGAAGTATTAGCTCCTTATGAACATGCAGTTGAAGAATTAAAGGTGAAATTTAAGAATATAAGAAAAGAATTTCTAGCAAAAGGAGAATACTCTCCAATCGAATTTGTAACAGGTAGAACGAAGAAGATAGCTTCAATAGTATCGAAGGTTAAGCGTTTAAATATACAAGACATAGAAGCTGAAATGGAAGATATAGCAGGTATTAGGATAATGTGTCAATTCGTAGAGGACATATACACTATAGTAGAGTTAATTCAAACTAGAAGTGATATGTCTATAGTATGTGCAAAGGACTATATCGAAAATTTTAAAGATAGTGGATATAGAAGTTATCATGTAATAATAAAATACCCTATAAACTCAATTGCTGGATCAAAGGAAATTTTATGTGAAATACAAATAAGAACATTAGCTATGAACTTTTGGGCAACAATAGAACACTCTTTAAAATATAAATATGAACATTATATACCGGAAAACTTAGCAGTAAGGCTAAGAAGAGCAGCAGATGCTGCATTCTTACTAGATCAAGAGATGAGTGAGATAAGAGAAGACATAATGAAAGCACAAGTTATGTATCAAGTAAAGTCTATAACAGTAAGAGATGTTTTAAATAAAGTTCAAGAATTATATAATGTAGGAGAAACTCATAAAGCTATATTATTTCAAAGAAGATTAGATAAAATTGATAATGAAAAAGATATAACAGAAATAATTAATTTAAAACATGAGATAGATGGATTATTACAACAATATAAAAAATAACTAGAGGGTTATCCATGTAAGTGGATAGCTTTCTTTTTTAGAAAGAAAATAAACTAAAGAGACACTAGAAAGGATTATGAATATGAGTTTATATGCAATAGGAGATTTACATTTTTCAACGGCAGTAGATAAACCGATGGATGTATTTGGTGACAATTGGAGAAATCATGAAAATAAAATTATTGACAATTGGAAAGCAAATGTAAAAGAAGATGATTTAGTCTTAGTTTTAGGAGATACTTCATGGGGAATAAATTTAGCTGAAGGAAAAGCTGATTTAGATATAATAAATAACTTACCAGGTAAAAAGATTTTTATAAAAGGAAATCATGATTATTGGTGGACAACAGTTACAGGATTAAATAAATTATATGAAGATATGAAATTTTTACAAACTAACTTTTATGAGTACAAAGATTATGCAATATGTGGCGGAAGAGGATGGATTTGTCCAAATGATGTAAAGTTTGATAAAAATGATGAAAAAATTTATATAAGAGAAGAAAATAGATTAAGATTATCATTAGAATCAGCTCGTAAAAAAGGATATTCTAAACTAATTGCAATAACTCACTACCCTCCAACTAATGATAAACTTGAAGAGTCTTTATATACTAAATTGTTTGAAGAGTATAAAGTTGAAAAAGTTATATATGGACACTTACATGGAAAAGAATCTTTTAAGATGGGATTAAAAGGAATTAGAAATGGAGTAGAATATATACTTGCTTCTTGTGATTTTCTAGACTTTAATTTAATAAAAATAATGGATTAATAAACTAAAAAGTTGTAAATAATATAAACTAAATGGATAAAAATAGGTATAATGGAGCATTTTGATTCCATATACATGAAAAGGAGATTGTTATTAATGAGATGGATATTAGTATTCTTATTTTTATATCTTATACCCTTAATAGTTCTATTTAGGAATTATAACAACTTTAGAAGATCTTGTATATACAGTAGTATTTATATAGTGTTAGTAAGCACAATAGTAATAACAAATATGTATATGAGTGGCCTAAATAAAATAAAAGAGGCTATGTATTATCAAAACTATGCTTTAGAAGAACGATATAAAGATAAATATGCTTCAAATTTTGAAAAAGATTATGAAAAACAAGATAAAGATAAAAAAAGTGAAAAAGTTACTAGTAATATAGAATCAGACAATAATAAATCTAGTAATGAAAATGAAGTTATTAAAAATAATGATAAATCTAATAATAAATTTAAAGAAAGTAATGATTTATCAAAAGATAATAAAACAGAAGATGTAGCTATTACTAAAGAAAAAACAGATAAAGAAATTGTAACAGAATTTAAAAAAGAAATTTATGATATAGAAACAATAGCCTTAGTTCCGATGAGAGACTGTATGCCATATACTAAGAATATATCTGAAAATCTTAAACATCTAGATAGTATAGGAGAAGATATTAAACATGCTCAAAAGATGTGCAAAGAAGTTATATCTATGTATAATGATATGAATATACCATCTCTTTCAGAAAAAAATTATACACAAGTACTATATAATGCAAGAGATGATGTAAGAAAAGCGTATGAATTAAGAGAAAAGGCTATGGTATCTGCCTCTAAACTTATAGAGACTAAAAATCCTAAATATATAGGAAAAATAACAGAGTACTTAAAATTATCAGATAAACATATAACTAGCTTTAAAGAAAGATTAAGTGATTTAAATGATAAAATGTAATAAATATATTTAAAAGCTTACCTTTTAAGGTAAGCTTTTGGTATTATATACATATACTTAAATTATATATTTTGATTTATAATTTAACATATGCTATAATGTCTTAACTATAAATCAGATGGGAAATAGGGAGGATAATATGAACAAACTAAATATATGCGTTGATATAGACGGAACAATAACAAGTCCATATCACTTTATACCATACTTAAATGAATTATATAATAAAAATATAACAGAAGAACAATGCAATACTTGCGATTGGGAAACTTTATATGAAATAAAAATGGATAGAATGCTAAGTGAATTCCATGAAAAATATATGCATTCATATGGAGAAGCGTCAGTAGTTGAAGGTGCAAAAGAGATAATAGAAGAGCTATGTTCTGAAAATACTGTGTATTTTGTAACAGCAAGAAGTGAAAGTTTAACTGAAATTACTAAAAAATGGCTAGAAGATAGTGGATTTTCTGGAATAGAAGTCCATTTATTAGGAAGTGACTATAAAGTAGAAAAAGCAAAAGCATTAAATTGTAATGTATTTATAGAAGATAATCCTTACAATGCAATACAACTTGCAGATGAAGGAATTAAAGTTTTATTAATAGATACAAATTATAATAAAGGTGTAGTTCATGAAAATATAACTAGAGTTAATAACTGGATAGAAATAAAAGAATTTATAGATTCATATAAATAGAGAGTTATTACATGATGGGGGAGGCGATCTTGTGATAAAGTTAGAATTAAAAAATGAAAAAGGAAAATTTCATGTACAAAGTAATGAAGTTAAAGATATCTTAGGATTGCGTCCAGATTTTGAGGATATACAAGACATATCAAATAGTATAAATCAAAAGAACATAATGGTATTTGATTGTAAGTTATCTGAAGAAGTATTTGATATGCAA
Source organism: Clostridium sp. CCUG 7971 (assembly GCF_017590215.1). GTDB lineage: Bacteria > Bacillota > Clostridia > Peptostreptococcales > Peptostreptococcaceae > Faecalimicrobium. The sequence continues at coordinate 54,622 of NZ_JAFFPK010000054.1, read as the reverse complement.
GATATAGAAGAGTTAGTAGAAGAAATTGGAGAAGAATTAGATGATTCTTACTTTAATGTATTGTTTGAAGATGTAAGAGCATATTTAAAAGATGCTACAGATGAAATAGAAGAAGAATTACAAGATACGTACAGATTTGATAATGTAAGATGTTTCTTCGATGTATATAATATAGATGAAACATTTACTGATTTTAAATTTGTATTCCTTATAAGTTTTAAGGAAATAAAAATAGCATCACTTACTAATTTAGCTAAAATAGTTGGAAAAAGACAATTAGTTGGTGGATCTAAATTTTATAGTTAATTAAAAGTTTGATTAAAAAAGACCTTAGTATTGTAGAAATCTACATTATACTAAGGTCCTTTATAATTCTAGTGATATTATCGATCACATTAATTTAATAAATTTTTTATAATTTATTTTATGAAACTCGACATAAAATTAAGCTTTGTTTACAGAACCGAATAATTCCATCTTTTCTTTAACAGTAGCTTTTATAGCTTCGAATCCTGGAGCTAATACTTTACGAGGGTCAAATCCTTTACCTTGTAAGTCTTTTCCAGCTTCTATATATTTACGAGTAGCTTCTGCAAATGCTAATTGACACTCAGTGTTAACATTTATTTTAGAAACACCTAAAGATATAGCTTTTTGTATCATATCTGCAGGTATACCAGTTCCACCGTGTAATACTAATGGCATTTCTCCTGTAGTATCATTTATAGCAGCTAAAGCATCGAAGCTTAATCCTGCCCAGTTTTCTGGATATTGACCATGTATATTACCGATACCAGCAGCTAACATATCAACCCCTAAATCTGCTATTAATTTACATTCAGCTGGATCTGCAACTTCCCCAGCTCCAACAACACCATCTTCTTCTCCACCTATAGAACCAACTTCTGCTTCTACAGATATACCTTTAGAATGAGCTATTTCAAGTACTTCTTTAGTTTTAGCTATATTTTCTTCTATAGAATAATGAGAACCATCAAACATAACAGAAGAGAATCCTGCTTCTATTACTTTTAAAGCTCCATCATAGCTACCGTGGTCTAAGTGTAGTGCAACTGGAACTGTTATTTTTAATTCTTCTAACATTCCGTTAACCATTCCAACTATAGTTTTGTAACCACCCATATATTTACCTGCACCCTCAGATACACCTAATATAACAGGTGAATTGTTTTCTTGAGCAGTTAATAATACTGCCTTTGTCCACTCTAAGTTATTGATGTTGAATTGACCTACTGCATATTTACCTTCTCTAGCTTTTATTAACATTTCTTTAGCTGAAACTAACATACGTAAAACCTCCAAATAAATTATATTGTTAAAAATTTATAAAATTTACCCATCACTTAATATTATAACTAATATACAAAAAAAGTATATAGTAAATTGTAATAACATGAAATTAAAAGTATAATAATATCTATAATTAGTACATCAAAAATAAACGTTTTATATTTTAAGCTATGTTAAAATATAAAATAGTATTTAATATAGAAAGGAAGAAAAAATGCCACAAATTAAAATAAGAGGAATACATGAAAATGAAATATTAAAAATAAGTGAAAATATGATAGATAGTTTAGTTGAAGCTGTTAAATGTCCAAGAGACTATTTTGAAATAGAGTGTATAAAATCAGTTGCAATAAGAGATGGAAAAATAGCTGATGTTTATCCATTTGTAGAAATAGCGTGGTTTGATAGAGGCCAAGAGGTTCAAGATACAGTAGCTAAAATTATAACTGATAGCATAAGAAATAATTTAAGCGTAGAAAATATGGATCTTGCATTTACAGTATTTGAAAAAGAAAAATACTATGAAAATGGAGAGCACTTCTAAGGAAGTCAAATTTAGATATGGCTAAAAAATTACGTTTAGATAAAGTACTTTCAAATATAGGATGTGGAAGTAGAGCGGAAATAAAAAAATACTGTAAATACGGAAAAATAACTGTAAATGGAAAGGTAGTAAATAATCCTGGTCTTCAAGTTGACACTGAAAATGATGAAATTTTATTTGATGGAGAAGCTGTAAGCTACAGAGAATTTGTTTATATAATGTTAAATAAACCAGATGGATATATATCTGCAACTTTTGATAAGAGAGATCCTATAGTTTTAGACTTAATAGATCCATCATATCTTGTATTTGAACCTTTTCCAGTAGGTAGATTAGATAAAGATACAGAAGGTTTATTAATATTAACAAATGATGGGCAACTTTCACATAGAGTATTATCACCTAAGAAACATGTACCAAAAACTTACTATGCAAAAATTGAAGGCTTGGTAACTGAAGAAGATATAACAGCATTTGAAAAAGGTGTAATTTTAGATGATGGGTATGAAACTATGCCATCTCAATTAAAGATACTAAAAAGTGAAGAAATATCAGAAATAGAACTTACTATACATGAAGGAAAGTTCCACCAAGTAAAAAGAATGTTTGAGAGTGTAGGTAAAAAAGTAGTATACTTAAAAAGACTGTCTATGGGTAAATTAAAGTTAGATGAAAGTTTAGCTTTAGGAGAATATAGAGAATTAACTGAAGAAGAAATCAGATTAATGGAAGAAAGATAGATAATAGACTTAAGCGGAGGTAACATTAGTGAAGAAAAAAGATATTATAGAGTTTGAAGTAGACAAAATGGAGTTCGGAGGAACGTCTGTAAGTCTATACGGAAATAGAGATATTCATATGAAAGGTGGAATAACTGGTCAAAAGGTAAGAGCAGCTGTTAAGAGAACTAGAAGTGGTAAAGCGGATGTTAAAATGTTAGAATTACTAGAAAATTCACCAATAGAAACAGCAAAAACTTGTAAGCATTTTGGAGAATGTGGAGGATGTTCTATATTATCAGTTCCTTATGAAAAACAATTAGAAATAAAAGAAAAGCAAGTAATGGATTTATTCTTAAACCAAGATTTGTTTGGATTTAAATTTGAAGGTATAAAAGGAAGTCCATTAGAAAGATTATATAGAAATAAGATGGAGTATACTTTCGGAGATGAAATGAAAGATGGTCCTCTTACATTAGGTCTTCATAAAAAGGGAAGACATATAGATATAATGACAGTTGATGGATGTCTATTAGTAGATAATGATTTTATAGAAGTACTAAGTAAAACAGTACAGTACTTTAATGAAAAAGAGCTTCCTTATTATAGAACGGTAAATCATAAAGGGTACCTAAGAAACCTTGTTGTAAGAAAAGGTGTTAACACTAAAGAATTAATGGTAAACATAGTTACTTCTTCTCAAATAGATTTTGATATGACAGAGTATAAAACTTTATTATTAGGACTTTCATTAGATGCTGAGTTAGTAAGTATATTACACACTATAAATGATGGATTAGCTGATGCAGTTCAATGTGATGAACTTAGAGTATTACATGGTAGAGATTATATACAAGAAGAAGTTTTAGGTCTTAAATTTAAAATATCTCCTTTCTCATTCTTCCAAACTAATACAAAAGGTGCAGAAGATCTTTATACTATGGCTAGAGAATTTATAGGAAATCATGCTGATAAAGTTGTATTTGATTTATATAGTGGGACTGGAACTATAGGGCAAGTTATGGCAGGTAGCGCTAAAAAAGTTTATGGAATTGAAATAATAGAAGAAGCAGTAGTTGCTGCTAACGAAAATGCTAAATTAAATGGACTTACTAACTGTGAATTTGTTGCAGGTGATGTTGCTAAAACTGTTAAAAACTTTAAGGTTAAGCCAGATTTAATAATAGTTGACCCGCCAAGACCAGGTGTTCACAAAGATGCAATAAGAGATATATCGAGTTTTGGTGCCAAAGAGATAATCTACATTTCTTGTAATCCTAAGACTTTAGTTCTTGATTTAGTTGAATTTAAAAATTATGGATATGAAATAGAAAAGGTTAAGTGTATGGATATGTTCCCTAACACTCCTCATGTTGAAACTGTAGTTAAATTAAAAAAGAAATAATATTTTTATAATAGGGTAGTTAGAATTAAAATTCTTTCTACTCTATTTTTATTTCTAGTATTATAGATAAATTTGATTTCTTATGTATGATATAGTTTATTTATAAATTATAAAAGGGGAGGAGAGCGTTATGAAAAAAATTGATTGTTTAGGAGAAATTTGCCCTATTCCAATTATTCATTTACAAAATCACATTAAGAAAATTGAAAAAGGGGAAACTATTATAATTATTACAGACCATAGTTGCACATTAATTTCTATTAAAGATTTTTGTAAAAATCATAATTTTACATATAACTATGAAGAAGTCATAAATGGTGTTTGGGAAGTAAAAGTATTTAAGACCATTTAGCAAATGGTCTTAGAAATTGTTTTTTCTATGTAATTTATTAGTTTATATATTTCTTTATCGTAGGAATCGTCTAAAGGTTTAGTAACAGTATAAAAATTATTATCTAATTTAAAATCATCCATTTCAATAATTTTGAGTTGTTTATTATATAGTTCTTTTTTTATGGTCATATAAGGTAAAAAAGCAAGACCAAAACCTCTTGCAGATGAAGATTTAATAGATTCTATTGAATCTAAGGAGTATAGAATCTTAAGGTTTGATACATCAATACCTATTTTTTTTAAGTATTTATCAAGTTGATGTCTTATATATTTAGATGAATCTAACATAATTATGGGATAATCATAAAGCATTTCTTTACTTAAATAGGCAGGCACGCTCATATCATTTCCTGCTACAAGACAAATCTTATCAGAAAAAATTTTTTTACTTATAAGAGATTTATTTTTAGGTTTCCCAGATATAAACCCAATGGTACCTTGTCCACAAGCGATATGCTCCTCAATCAGTTGGCTAGACATATTAGATAATTTGATAGTAAGCTGGGGATACTTTTTCTTGATATGATAAAGCGTACAAGGTAGAGCATAATCGCATATAGAAGAAGTTGAAAAAATTTCAAGTACTTTATCTTGATTTTGCATTCTTTCAATATCTTGAAGCATTTTATTATATAGTGTAATGATTTGAAGAGATTGCTTATAAACTATATTGCCTTGAGGTGTTAAAGACACTCCCTTATTACTTCTTTCAAGCAAAGTTGAGTCAAGAAATTGCTCCATAAGTTTAATCTGTTGGCTAAGAGCTGACTGAGATATATGATTTTTTTCAGCGCCTTTAGAGATGCTACCGAGTTTGACTACATCAACAAATTGACTGAGATAGTTAAAATTCATTTCATAACGCCCCCCTTTATTTGATTTTATCATAAGATATAAAATTTGCTATAAGATTTTACTAATGTAGCATTAATCATATGAATGATAAAAAAATAACAATCAGTGCTATAATAATTTATATAAAGAGGAATTAGCTAGTATAAGGTTTATATTTTCTTGGCTCATTCTTATAAGAGTCTAGATTTAAATATAAAGCAAGTTAAAAAGTAGTTTTTGTGCAAAGGGGGTAGCAAGATGTCTAGTGTAAATGAAGCAGAAATTAAATCTATACGTAAATCACGTGCACCACGTAAAGCTAAAAAGAGTCAAATTCCTATTGCTCTTATTGTTACAGCTATAATAGTAGCATTTGGAATTTACTTAAGTACTTATAACACAAAACTTGTAATTTATTGGATTTTTGGTATTAGTTTTGGCTATATATTACAAAGATCTAGATTCTGTTTTACAGCAGCTTTTAGAGATCCTTGTATTACAGGAAGTACATCTGTTACAAGGGCAATTATTGTAGCACTAACTTTAACAACAATAGGATTTACTGCAATTAAATATAGTGCAGTAATTAAAGGCAATGAAATTCCAGGAATGAGTGCAGTATCACCTATTGGAATACCACTTATAGTGGGAGCAATTCTCTTTGGTATTGGCATGGTTATTGCAGGAGGATGTGCATCTGGAACATTAATGAGAGTTGGAGAAGGTTTTTCAATGCAAATGCTATCATTAATATTTTTCGTAATTGGTTCTTTATGGGGAGCGCACGATATGGGATTTTGGGGGCCGACATTTAATGAAAAGGCACCAAAAATATTTTTACCAGACGTGTTTGGATGGTTAGGAGCACTTGTAGTTCAAGCAATTATTCTTGTTTTACTTTATATAGCTGCTGTTAAGTGGCAAGAAAAGAAAATGGGAACAGGAGAATAAAATAATAAAAAATAAGGGGGAATTTAAGATGGTAGAATATAATCTTGATTGTTTAGGAGAGGCTTGTCCAATACCATTAATGAAAACAGAGAAAAAAATGGGTGAATTAAACGTAGGAGATATCCTTATAGTAGAAATAGATCATAGTTGTGCAATGAAAAATGTACCAGAATGGGCAAGAAAGCAAGGACATAATGTGGAAATTGAAGAAGTAGATGATGGTGAGTGGGAAATAGTAATTCAAAAAAATAAATAATAATTCATAAAGTAGGTGAGAACGTTGAAGGAATTTTGGATTAAACTAGGAAAAAATAAAACATATAAAACACTACTAAAAGAGCCTCTTACATATGTTGCTGGTGCAGTATTACTTAGTATATTTCAAATTGCACATTTATCTATATTTGATAGTGGATGGGGAGTTACAGGTACTTTTGCCAATTGGGGAGCGTGGATATACAATGCTTTAGGTGGAGATGCAGGTAGCTGGTCATATTTTGCCTCAGAAGGGGCACAAAAAACACTAAGCACAGGATTTATGAATGATGGAGGCTCTATTAGAAATCTTGGTATTATAGTAGGTGCTTTCGTTGCAGTACTTTTTGCATCTCAATTTAAGTTTAAAAAGATTAAATCTTTTAAACAAGTAATAGCAGCTATTCTTGGTGGACTTCTAATGGGATATGGAGCAAGACTTGCAGGTGGATGTAACATTGGAGCGTTATTCACTTCAATTGCATCTCTTTCACTTTCAGGATGGATTTTTGGATTGTTCTTATTTGGGGGAGCATTTATAGGAAGTAAATTATTAGCAAGATATTTTATGTAGATAAAAGCAGGGGCTATGAAAATAGCAACCCTGCAAATTTTTTATAAAGGAGGGCACATATTATGGAAAAAAAGGTAGAGCAGTTTGACGTAGTAATAATAGGGGGAGGAGCTTCAGGACTTACAGCAGCTATTTATTGTGGCCGTGCTAGATTAAAAACACTTATTATAGAAAAATCATTGGTAGGTGGGCTTGCAACATATACAAATGAAATTGAAAACTATCCTGGATTTCCTAATGGGACAACAGGACTTGAATTAATGGACTTATTCCATAAACAAGCTAAGAAATTTGGAGTGAAATTTAAGTTAACGGATGTAAAAGGAGTAACATTAGAAAAAGATAAAAAGGTTGTTGAAACTTTTAGGGTAAACTATGAAGCAAAGGCAGTTATTGTAGTAAGTGGAGGAAAGCCACGCCTAACAGGTGCCAAAAATGAAGAAAATTATTTATATGATAAAGGAATATCTTTCTGTGCAACATGTGACGCAGCAGCTAATACAGATAAAACAGTTATGGTAATAGGTAGCGGTGATGCAGCAATAGAGGAAGGTATATTTTTGACTAAATTTGCAAAAAAAGTTATTGTATCTGTAATGCACGATCCAGGAAAGATGGATTGTAATGAAATTGCAAAAGCTGAAGCACTTAATAATCCTAAGATGTCTTTTATGTGGAATACGTTAGTAGAAAGCTTTGAAGGGGAAGGTCACCTTTCAAAAGTAGTTCTTAAAAATACAAAAACAAATGAATTAATACCAGTAGATGTAGATTCTTGTTTCCTTTTTATAGGGTATATACCTAACACGGAATTCTTCAAAGGTATACTAGATATGAATCCAGCAGGTTATCTTGTTACAAATGAAAAAATGGAGACAAACGTATCAGGTGTATTTGCAGCAGGTGATGTACGTGATAAATTCTTAAAACAAGTTTCAACAGCAGTAGGAGACGGAGCCATTGCAGGATATGGAGCAGAGAAATACATTGCAGAGATGGAAGTTTATGAAAATCAAATACTAAATGGTGGAAAACCATCCCTTATATATTTATGGAATGCAGTAGATCCAGTATGCCGAGAACTTTTGCCAATAATAGAAAGTTTTGAGGAAAAACATGGTGAAAGTATAGATGTTACAAAAGTAGATATTTATAAATCTCAAGGAATTTCAGCGTGTTTAGGTGTAGAAAAATTCCCAGCAGTAATATTTATTAATAAAAATAAAGTTGTAGGGTTACTAACTGAAGGTATAAAAACTGAGACAATTGAAAAACTAATAAAAAATTATAAATCTTTATAGAATCTTTATCTGTAAATAATTATCTTAATACTATATTTATTTAAATTTTGATAAAGTATAATTATAAATCAATATTTAAATAAATAGGAGTGTAGGCTATGATAGATAACTACTTAACAATAGATAGTTTTGAAAAATGTATAAAAGAATCAATTAACAATATAAAAATAGGTAATTTAAATGAAGCTATAGAGTATATACATGAAGCTATGTTGCAAGATGATTCTTCACCAAAGCCACATAATTTATTAGGAATTATTTATGAAATGAGGGGAGAGTTAGATTTAGCTAGAAAACATTATAGAGCATCTTACTCATTAGATCCCACATTTAAAGCTTCGAGTATAAATTTAGAGAGAATAAGCTCATTTTCATATAAATTTAATATTGAAAATATAAAATATGGATATGAATCATTAATTCTTGAAAAATATTACTACAAAATAGTATATGATGAAAAAAATATTGGTAGATTAAAAAGACTATAAATTTATAGTCTTTTTATTATATTAAATAATATTTTAAACTATAATATATTGAAACTTAATATTATTAACCATATAATGATATAAAATATTATCAATAGCAGATAGGAGGAAACTATGAGTATAACTGATTATGATGAAGATAATTTAGACAATTATAACTATAGTCAAGATATAGAAATACATAATAAAAATACAATTATATATAACTTAATAAAAATTGCACTAATAATGATAGCATCCATAATTATATCTTTTATATTTAGAGAAGTAGGGCTTAATGAAGTAAGCATTATATTAATTTATATATTAGGAGTGCTATTTTCAGCGAGTAGTACAGATGGATATTTTTATGGTATATTTGCATCAGTGATAGGGGTTTTATCATTTAATTTCTTTTTTACAGAACCATATTATACATTTTTAGCATATAGAGCTGATTATCCTGTAACATTTATTATAATGCTTATTACGGCAATTATAGCTAGTACTCTCACATCTAAAGCGAAAAAAGAGGCTAGAATATCTCTGATTCGTGAAAATATAATAAAGTTACTGTATAAAAATAATAAAAAATTACTTAAAGCTAGGAATAGAAATCAAGTACTAGATTTTTGTGGGGAAAGTTTAGTTGAAATGCTTAAAAGAAATATTATGATAACCGTTGTAGATTCAAATGATAATTTAAAAGAGCCTAATATATATATAGCAAATAGTGATGGTAGTGAAAATATATTTAAATTAGACTTAGCTAAAAAGGCAACTTATAAGGCATTTGAAAGTGGAAATCCCATAGGTATAGGAACAGGTATATATGAAGAAAGTAGTTCTTATTATTATCCTATAAAAGGCCAAATTTCAATTTTAGGGGTCATAGGTATAGCATCATTTGAAAAAGAGATTATTAAAGAAAATGAGAAAATCTTATTAGAATCAATTTCTACACAAGTTGCACTAGCAATTGAGAGGGAAAATTTATTTGAAAAAAATAAATTAGTAAATCTAGAAGCAGAAAGAGAAAGATTAAGAGGTAATCTTTTAAGATCCATATCTCATGACTTAAGAACACCACTTACAAGTATTCTTGGGTCGGCATCAACAATTATTGAAAATGATGAAGTACTAGATAATGATATAAAAAAAGAATTACTGAAAAATATTTATGAGGATACTATTTGGCTTACTCATTCATTTGAAAATATTTTAAGTATGACTAAAATAGATGAGGGAACTCTTAGTATAAAAAAGGAAATAGAGGTAGTTGAAGAGATTGTAGCAGAATCCATAGCAAGAATAAGGAAATTTTCAGGTAATCATAATATAAAGGTAGAGCTACCTGATGACATGATTTTAATATATGTTGACGGGCTACTAATTGAACAAGTTATTGTTAATTTAATTCAAAATGCTATAAGATACACACCGGAAAATTCTAATATATTAGTAAAGGTTATAAAAGATGCAGATAATGTTATTTTTGAAGTATCAGATGATGGTAATGGGATACCAATGGAGGATATAAATTATATATTTGATAGATTTTATACAAAAACAAAGTCAAAGAATATTGAAAAAAGAGGTATAGGACTAGGGCTTGCTATATGTAAGTCAATTATTGAAGCCCATGGAGGTAAGATTGAAGTTTCTAATAATTCTTCAAAAGGAGCGACATTTAGATTTAGTATACCTTCAAAAGGAGTGATGTAAATGGATATAAAGCCATTAATTTTAATTGTAGAAGATGATAAGCCAATTTGTAAATTTATTAAGGTATCACTTGAGGCTCAAGGATATAAATGTATAGAAACTAGCTCTGGAAATACAGCAGTATCTTTAGTATTTTCTATGAACCCAGAGATAATAATATTAGATTTAGGTTTACCAGATATGGATGGTGTCGAGATAATAGAAAAAATAAGAGATAGAACTAAGGCAAAGATAATAGTTGTATCAGCAAGAGAAAGAGAAAGGGATAAAGTAGAAGCCTTAGATAGTGGAGCTGATGATTATTTAACTAAACCATTTAGTGTATCTGAACTTTTAGCACGAATAAGGGTGGGTCTTAGAAATTTTAATAAAAATAATAATGCTCAAGATAATCCAGTATCAAGTTTCGAACTTAGAGACTTAAAAATAGATTTTGATAAGCGTAGAGTATCTGTGCGTGGAGAAATTATACACTTAACACCAATAGAGTATAAGTTACTAGAGTTAATGTCAAAATATCCAGGAAAAGTGTTAACGCATAAATTTATAATAAATGAAGTTTGGGGTGGATATTGTGAAAGTGAAACAAAGTCTTTGAGAGTATTTATGGCAAGTATAAGAAGGAAAATTGAAAAAAATCCAGCTCAGCCAGAATATATAATAACAGAAATTGGAGTTGGTTACAGATTAGTAGATGAATAAAAGAAAGCTTAAAATTTAAGCTTTCTTTTTTTATTAATCTATCTTAACACAATCTTTATACAATACTAATTATCTTAACAAGATATTTGTATAGAATTTGCTAGAATAGTTGTATAAATAATTTAACTTTAAGGAGCAAAAAAAATGAAAAAAAATAATTATATTATTATAGCAGGATGCAGTAGATTTGGAGCTAGTATAGCTTCTATATTATCAGCAAAAGGTGAAGATGTTGTTATTATTGATATAGATAAAGCTTGTTTTAGAAAATTATCACAAAACTATAGTGGTTTTAAATTACAAGGTGATGCAACTGATATAGATGTTTTGATGGAAGCTGGAATAGAGAAAGCAAAGACTATTGTAGCTGCAACAGATGATGATAATACAAATATTATGATTGCTCAAATTGCTAAGATAGTATTTAAGGTAAATAAGGTTGTGTCTAGGTTATATGATATAGAAAAAGAAGTTATATATAATAAATCTGATATACAAACTATTTATCCAACAAAGTTAACTATAGATGAATTTGAAAAGTTAGTTTATGAACCATCTAAGTATAAAAATTCCGGGATATCAAGATTTAGAATTAATGGCATAAGAATGGAGGAAGCTTAATGGATATATTAATAGTTGGTGGGCGTAAGACATCAGAATTTATTTTAAAATCTTTAATATCTAAAAATCATAAAGTGACTATTATAAATAATGATTATGAATATTGTAAGAACTTATCTAGAAAATATGACGCATCAGTAATGTGTGGAGATGGAACTAAACCATATATGTTAGAAGAAGCAAATATATATAAAGTTGACATAGTGATAGCATTAACTCAAAAAGACTATGATAATTTGGCAATATGCCAGTTAGCTAAGAATGTTTATAGAGTAAAAAAAGTTTTTGCCACAGTAACTAACCCTAAAAATGTTGATGTTTTTAAATCTCTAGGCATCGATACAGCTATAAGTTCAACATATATTGTAGCGGATATGATAGAACAAATGGCAACAGTAGATGAAATACACAAATTTATGCCAATCGAAGATGGAAAAGTTAGTATAATGGAAATAGTTATTAAAGAAAATTATGTTGTTTGTGGAAAATTAATAAAAGATATAGTACTTTCAGAAGAAGCGATAATTGGATGTATTATAAGAGGGTCAAATAGCATAATTCCAAAGGGGAGCACTAAAATATTTTTAGAGGATAAGCTAATTATACTATCAACACCTAACGCGCAAAAAAGTATCATTAATAATATAATTGGAGGCGTGGGTAAGTAATGAAAAAAATAAAATCATTTTTAAAGGATAACATTATAATTGCTTATATAGGAGTATTGTTAATGATAATAGGGACAATACTATTGATCCCTTTATTAACATTAATTGTTTATCATAATGAAGTTAGGCATACTTTGTCATTTGTAATTCCATCAGCTGTTGCTATAATAACAGGATTTATATTAAGCAAAGCTTCATCATTTAAAGAAAATGAAAAATTATCTGTAGGAGAAGATGCAGTTATAGTTGTGTCTATATGGATTTTAGCAACATTATTTTCAGCACTACCTTTTATTATATCAGGAGAATTAAACTTTACTCAAGCCTACTTTGAATCAGTAAGTGGATGGACTACAACTGGTTTATCTGTTATAGACGTAGAGGAATGTCCAAAGATATTTTTAATACACAGAAGTACAATGAATTTCTTTGGAGGGGTAGGAATTGTTCTAGTAATGGTATCAGCATTATCATCTACATTTGGTATGAAACTTTATAATTCTGAAGGACACTTAGATAAATTATTACCAAATCTTCTTAAATCATCAAGGATGATAATGTCTATTTATTCAGGGTATGTTATATCAGGTATAATTTTGTATTGTATACTAGGCATGCCATTATTTGATGCTATAAATCACTCAATAGCGGCATTATCAACTGGAGGTTTTGGAGTGAGAACAGATAGTATAGGTGCATATAATAGCTTTCCTATAGAATTAGTAACTATAATATTAATGATACTTGGGACAACTAATTTTGCAGCACACTTATTATTAGTAAGCGGTAAATTTAAAAAGTTTTTAAAAATAAGTGAAATAAGATTTATGTTAATACTAATTGGTATATCTATACCATTAGTAGCATTCACTTCATTAAATGGGTTATATGGTAGTTTGGGTAAAGGATTAAGGGTAGCATCTTTTGAAATAATATCAGCTCTTTCGACAACTGGATTTTCAACAGTAGGATATAGTAATTGGAGTTCATTCGCTATTTTTATAATGATTATATTAATGATTATAGGTGGAGGCGCTGGATCAACAGCAGGAGGAATTAAATTATATAGAGTATATTTAATGATAAAAAGACTTATTTGGAACTTAAGAAAAAAATTTATATCTGATAATTTAGTAAATGAAGACCGCATGTTTAAGCCAGAAGGAAAAGTATATATAGAAAAATCTGATATTATGGATGCATCAAATTATGCATTTATATATATGATTATATTTATTATAGGAGTTTCTATAATGCTTATACACGGATATCCATTACAGGATTCATTATTTGAATTTGCATCTTCTTTAGGCACAGTAGGATTATCTATAGGTATCACATCAGCAACAGCGCCACCTATTATTTTATGGACAGAGATAATTGGAATGATGTTTGGAAGGCTTGAAATATGGGTTATATTTATAGCTACTATCAAAATATTAAAAAACTTTAAAAATAAAAGGTCTATTACAAGTAAAATTAATTAAATATATATAAATTTTACAATTAGAGAAAATTATGATATATATTGATTATAAATATATAAAAGATTAAGGTGATAAATTTATGATAGTAGGTGTTATTGGACCTTCGGACTCCAGTCAAAAAATATGTGAATACTTACACCAATTAGACAGAGAGATAGAAATCAAATTATATATAGGTGAGAGAGTGGTAGATACTCTAGATAAGATATCTATTTGTGAGAAAGAATGCGATGTAATTATATTTACAGGATGTGGAGTTTCTGAAGCTGTTAAATCTAAACATGAAGTTAAAAAACCAAATGGATTTGTATCAAGAGGTGGAACTAGTATATTAAAGGCATTTTGGGAAGTAAAAAATGATAATATGAAATTAGATAGGTTTAGCATAGATGTTGTTGAAAATGAAATTTTAGAAGATATTCTACAGGAAGTAGATATTAATCACAAAGAAATATTTTCATTACCATTTTCTAATGAAATAGATGAAATGGAATATGCAAAATGGCATATAAATTTATATAAGCAAAATAAGATTAGTGTAATTTTAACAGGTTTTGCTGGGGTGTATAACGAAATAAAAAGGCAAGGTTACCCTGTATATAGACTACACGTAACAAGACCACTTATAAAAGTATGTTATGAAAAAGTTAAAAGTGAATTTGAATTAAATAAGGCACAATATTCGCAAATAGCAGTAGAGGTATTGAGCTTAGCTGACTATAAAAGTAATAATGAAAACTATTACTCAAACATGATTAAAAAATCTGAAATGGATAAATTTATAGTTGAATATGTTAGAAGTATTCAAGGGTCTTTATTTAACTTTGGTAGAGATGAGTATATAGTTTTTGCTCATAAGGGAGCAGTAAAAAATGTAGATAATTATAACAAATTATTTAAATTACAAAAAGATATAAAAAATATAGGATTTTCTCTAGGTGTAGGAATAGGAATAGGTGTTACTGCTTATCAAGCAGAAGCTAACGGATATAAAGCATTAAAACGTTGTAAAGATTCAGATGAATTTTATATATACTCAGTTGATGAAAATGATTTTATAAAAGGTCCGCTAGGTCTTGATAATGAGTTAAATTATTCTTTAGTATCATCTAATGAAAAAGTGATGGATATAGCCACCAGGACTGGACTAAGTTGTGAATCTGTAGCTAAACTAATGGCAATAAATGAAATTAGACAAAGTAAAATTTATGATACCAAAGAATTAGCAAACTATTTAGATATAAGTGATAGAAGCTCTAGACGTATATTAAATAAAATTGTATCAGCAGATTTAGGAAGAATATGTGCAAAAGAGAGTAGCAAAGGTGGAGGAAGACCAAAAAACCTTATAGAGGTATTGTTTTAGATTTAATAAAAATAGGAACTTCTGATTAGAAGTTCCTATTTTTATTACCATATTTAATTATATAGTTCTATCATATTTAGCTAAGAATCCTAAGTATTCTTCTTTAGTCATTACTGGTTTAAAATCAGATAATATATTATTAGCTTCTTTAGCTCCATCAAATAATAAATCTACAACTGTCATAGCCATTGATTTAGCTGGCACTATATAAGCTAAATCTTCATCAACTATTTCAAAATCTCTAGTATGAAGAGCACCTTTAACACCACCCATCATAGGATGAAGCGTTGGCATTAAATGAGATATATCTCCAAAGTCAAATGAACCAGTGAAATCTCCACCATCAACTATTTTTTCGTTATCTATACCTAATTCAACTAAGTTATTGCTAAATAAGTTATCCATACTTCTGTAACGTAATATTGGTAAGTATCCAGGTATTTCAGTTAATACAACATCAGCACCTACAGCCATACCACCAGCTATTAACGCCTTATTTATTCTTTCACTAGCATCTATCATTCCATCTATAGTTCTAGCTCTAACATAAGATTCCATTTGAACATCAGCAGGAACAACATTTACTATATCACCAGCTTTAGTTAAGATTGGGTGGAATCTAACTCTTTCAGATTCTTTGAAAGTTTCTCTTAATGCATTTACATTATTTATAGCTAACATTGCTGCATTTAAAGCATTAACTCCATCATATGGAGCAGAACCTGCATGAGCTTCCTTACCTACAAATTGCACTTTCTTTCCTATAAATCCATTACTTTCAGGTCCAACTAATGCTTTATTTTCACCCATATCTAATGAATGGAACATCATAGACATATCTACATCATCAAAATAACCTCTTTTTACAAGTTCTTGTTTACCACCAAAATAAGTTATTTCTCCATTATTTTTTAACTGTTGTCTGTATTCTAATTCTATAAATTCCTCAGCTGGAGTAGCCATGAAAGATATTTTACCGTCTAATGAATCAAGTACTCCACTTTTAACTAATCCTAAAGCAGCACCTAGCATACCAGCTATTTGTATATTGTGACCGCAAGTATGAGAAGCTCCTATGTCGTTAGCATCTTTATGTTCCTTGCAAGATATACCATCTAATTCACCTAATACAGATATATGAGGACCTTTTTTATCATTATTTAAAATAGCCTTACATCCTGTAACAGCTATATTTTTTTCGACTTCTAATCCTAATTCCTCATGTAAGAAGTTAGCTACAGCTTCAGTTGTTTTATATTCTTTGTATCCGTATTCTGGAGTTTCGTATATTCCACGACCTACTTCTATTATTTTATCTCTATTATCATCTATTGTTTTTATAATTAAATTTTTTAATTGTTGCTTATTCATAATAACCCTCCAAGTTTAATTTAAATTTATATAACGCCTTGTATCTTTAACACAATGTGTCCGATAGATGCACAAGCGAAGAATATAGTTGTGAAGACTACTAATGATATAACTACTATTTTCCAAGACATAGACTTTAACTCTTCTATCTTATTACCTACAGATATACCCGCAAAAGCTAATAGTGGAGTAGTTATAGCCATAAAGTTTATGTTAGCTACTTGAGCATTAAATACATCAGATACAGGATTACCTGGTACGCTAAGTATTAATCCTATTATTGTTGCAAATCCAAAAGCTGGGAATATTGATTTAGGAAATAAATCTTTTAACATCATAGCTATCATAGCTGCAAATATCATTATTAACATACCAGGAAGAGCTGTTATTATAGAAGTACCTTTACTTATAAATTGTCCTATAAGTATCATAGCTCCAACTATTAACATAACTACAAATTGGTATCCAGTTCTTTTTAAATTTATATTACTAAACATTTTAAATGCACCTCTCTTCAATTATGCTGTTTTATTATTTTTTTTACTATTTCTACCAAGTTTTGGTTCTAATATAGCATATAACTTGTTAGTTAATGGTAAAGTTATAAATACTAAGAATATTAGTCCTGTTAAACTAGACATCATGTTACTTGTAGCACCATAAGAAAGTATAGTATCGACCATTTCGGGATTAGATGCTATTGCAGGTACTTTTGTAAGTGCAGCTGATGCAGCGGTCATCATACTCCCACTACCAACTCCAGTTGCCATACCTAATGCATATGGATGAAGTCCTGTATATATTGAAACTGAACCTAATATAGAGAAGTATATTGTACCGATAACTGTACCCATTAAGTAAGTACCTAAAACTCCGCTACCTTCTGGTGAATTTATACCATATTTTTCAGATATAACACCTAAAGAAGTCTCACGGCTTATACTAGAACAAGCGCCAACAGCTTCTCTTTTAAATCCAAACCATAAAGCTAAAGGTAGTGCTACTAACGGAGCTAATATATGTCCAAATTCTTGAGCTAAGAATGCAGGCCCTGCCTCTATTATTTTTGCTAAGTTAGGACCAACAGTAGATCCATACTTTATACCTAATAGAACTAATGCTATACCAACAACATCACCAGCAATGTTGATTTCTTTTTCGCCAATCATTTCTTTTAAAGCCTTTATCTTTTTACCTAATAAATCTGGTGTGATTATAATTCCTACTATAACTGCATATAACATCGGGAATAAAACTAAAGCTACAGGGCCGATATTAACTGTATACTCACCGATGAATTCACAAGCTACAACTATAACGAAAGCTGTAATCATTAATTTGATAAGATTTTTATTGTTCTCCATATTTCCTCCCAAAATATAAATTGTATTTGACATAATTATGAATAGGTTTTCCTTTGCAGGCTTAATAAACGTTTACCTAAGCTTGAAAAAATATAAACATGAAAAATATTAATAATTAAAGTAGAGCATTTTTTAATATTTGACATGTCATAAATATGTCCTTAACTAGAGAATAAATTATATGTATATTTTTGTCAACAAGAAAATAAAAAAATGTGTTTTAATTTTAAAAATATGGGTATGAGTGTCGAATGTTATTATAAAAAAGAGTGTGACTTAAGGCACACTCTTCAAAATTTAACTATTATATATTTTTTCATCAAGGCAATTTTCAGATTTAGCAACAAATATAGCAGTTGCAGCATCACCAACGACATTAAGAGATGTAACTAACATTTCAATAGGTCTATTTATAGCTAATACTAATGAATATGCTAAAACTGCAGCATCATTTTGGTATCCCATACCTGTTAATACAGTAAATAATATAATTGCTCCGGCACCAGGTGCAGCAGGAGTTCCTATTGAAGCGATTAACGCTAATAAAGCGATTATTAATATATTT
Organism: Clostridium sp. CCUG 7971; assembly: GCF_017590215.1. Lineage (GTDB taxonomy): Bacteria > Bacillota > Clostridia > Peptostreptococcales > Peptostreptococcaceae > Faecalimicrobium. The sequence continues at coordinate 35,999 of NZ_JAFFPK010000054.1, read as the reverse complement.
ACAACTGTTACATTATACCCAGCACTTGAAGCTATAAATATTGCGGCAACAACTTGCATTATTGCTGTACCGTTCATATTAATGGTCATTCCAAGTGGAAGTGTGAAAGAAGCTATTTCTTCATTAACACCTAACTCTTCGACTATTGTTTTAGTATTTAAAGGTAGAGTTGCTGCTGATGAAGATGTAGAAAATCCAAATAATGCTACTTTAGCGATTTTTTTTATAAATATAATTGGATTTAAACCTGTAGTGAAGAATATGAATAATGCATATCCAAAAGTTAAAAATATCAATAGCGCGATTGTAGCGGTTAAAACATATGCAAGAGCTGGTTTTAAGTGATTAACTCCGTAGATTGCAAAAGTTCTTGTTATTAACACAAATATTGCAATAGGACCAAATTTAGTTATAATAAATGTTAAAAATGTAGTTATTATTTTATTGATATCTTGTAATAAATTTTTTAAAATTAATATTTGGTCACCTAAAGTATTTATGCAAAGTCCTGTGACAACCGCTAGGAAAACAATAGATAATACACGTCCATTGTCACTAAATACAGAAGATATATTATTAGGTATAGCTTGAACAAATACAAGTAATGGATTGTTACCTGAGTTTCCTTGGCTTGAAGCTATATCATTAATACTTACATTAAATAAGCCAAGCTTATGAGCTGTAAGTCCGAATACACCAGCTAAAACTAATGCAAATACAGATGTAGCTAAAAATCCTAATATTGTTTTATATGAGATACGACCTAACTTTTTAGTATCACTTATATGACACATGGCAAGTGTTATAGATGTAAATACCATAGGTACAATAACTAATTGTAATGAATTGATAAATAGCTGGCCAGCTATATAAAAGATTCCTATTGCACCGTTTCCATCATTACTACTTATATCTTGGAATAATAATTTATTAACTAAAGACCAAGCTTCAGAGTTTCCGTTAGAGTTTAGATGTTCTCTTAAGAAAATAAATGAAGTTCCAGCAATCAGCCCTAATATTAGAGCAAAAGCCATTTTGATAGCCAATTGATTAGAATTATTTTTTATAGATTGAATTTTCATAGTATCCTCCATAAGTTTTAATTTAGGACACCAAAAAAACCTTAATACCGATAATGATATTAAGGTAAAATACTACGTTATGTATATTTCCTTATTAGTCTCACGGGACTATCTTAAAGGTATCCTATGAAATTAAATATACATGAGAAATATTTGTGTGTCAATAATTAACGGAATATTTTCTACAAAATAAGACAATAATTATCATACAGTACGAATATTAATAAACAAATATAAAAAAATAATATAATTATAAATTTAGATTATAAAAATAAAAAAATAAATATAGATATTAACTAAAACTTTTAAAGATATTAAAATCGTCTATATATATGTAACTTTAAAGTTAGAAAGGGTAGTGATAGTTTAGAATGAAGTTACTGAGCTCAAGTAAAAAGAATAAAGAAAAAGAACTTAAAGACTATATAGTAGAAAATAAGGATTCATTTTATAGAATGGCCTATAGTTACACAAAAAATGAAGATGATTCATTAGATGTTGTTCAAGATGCTATATGTAAAGGCCTATCTAAAATAAGTGAACTTAAAGACATAAATTATATTAAGCCATGGTTTTATAGAATACTAACAAACAGCGCTATTGACTATATAAGAAAAAATAAAAAATATCTAGCATTAGATGAAGAAGACATAAGTAATAGGCACACTTATAGTGACACCTATAAAGATATAGATTTGCATAGAGCATTAGATTTATTACATGATGATTATAAAACGATAGTTATATTAAGATATTTTGAGGACATGAAGATACAAGAAATAGCAGACATATTAGACGAGAATGTAAATACTGTAAAAACCAGACTATATTCAGCACTAAGAAAATTAAAAATGGAAATTACAAATTAGAAAGGATGGAAAATATGATAGAAAATAAAAAAATGGAACAATTAAAAAATGAATATAATAATATTGAAATACCTGATAGATTAGAAGATGTAGTAAATGAATCATTAGGTAAAAAAGTAAAAAATAGTTTTAAATGGGTATCGGCAGCAGCTTCATTCGGTATCATTGTAGTATCTATAAATTTAAGCCCATCATTTGCAAACACACTAGAGAAGGTACCTGTAATAGGAAGTTTAGTTAAGGTTGTAAATTTAGCTAACTATAGAATAGAAGACAATGGATTTGATGTATCTATAAAATCACCTAAAATTGAAGGCTTAAAAAATAAAGAGTTAGAATATAAACTAAATAAAGAGTTTGAAAATGAAGGTAAAAACTTATATAATAGCTACCTAAAAGAAATAGAGAATCTTAAAAAAGATGGTATAGAAGGAAGAGAAATGGTTGATTCTTGGTATGACGTTAAGACAGATAATGATAAAATACTATCTTTAGCACTATATACTTATCATGCTCAAGCTTCGTCTAACACTGAAGGTAAATATTATACTATAGACAAAGAAAATGAAACAGTATTAACTTTAGAAGGTATGTTTAACGGATCAGATTATGTAAATGCAATAAGCGAAAATATTAAAGAGCAAATGAAAGAAAGAATGAAACAAGATAAAGATAAAGTTTATTGGTTAGATGATGAAATGGCAGAAAACTTTAAATCAATAAGCAAAGATCAAAAGTTCTATATAAATAAAAATAATGAATTAGTAATTTGTTTTGATAAATATGAAGTAGCTCCAGGATATATGGGAGTACAAGAATTTGTAATATCAAATGATATTGTAGCTAGCTTACAAAATAAATAAAATAAAGTCCCCACTAAAAAACAATTTAGTGGGGATTTTTAAATTCCATTAAACTATAATATAGGTATATATAACTAAAAGGATGATGGGCATGAATATAAAGGACATAACTTATTTTATAGAAGTAGCTAAAGAAAGAAACTTTACAAGAGCTGCTAATAATTTACATATTTCACAACCAGCACTTAGTAAAGCTATAAAAATTTTAGAATATGAAACTAATACAAAATTAATAGAAAGGAACACTAGAAGTTTCAAACTAACGGATGAAGGAGAAATATTTTATGTAAATGCAAAAAAAGCATTAGATATTATAAATCTAGAAATATACAAATTAGAAGATAGTTTGATAGCATCTAAAAAGCACTTAACGCTAGGATTGCCACCTGTTATAGGGAGTGTATACTTTACATCTATAGTTGCTGAATTTAAAGAAGAATATCCAGATATAGAAGTCAAAATATTAGAAGAAGGGTCCAATAACATAAAAGATAAAATTGAAGATGAAACAATAGAACTAGGAGTAGTAATACTTTCGGTAGAGTCAAATAATTTAGTAACTACTCCAGTTACAGATGGAGAGGTTATGCTAGTTATAAGTAAAAAACATAAGTTATCAAATAGAAGATCAATAAATATAGAAGAGCTAAAAGATGAAAAATTCATAACCTTTAATGAACACTTTATGATGCATGATAAAATAATAGATGCTTGTGAATCATCGGGATTTTTCCCTGATATAATAATACAAACATCTCAGTGGGACTTTATAATAGAACTTGTGGCACTTAATCAAGGCATAACTATAATGCCAAAACCTATCGTAGAAAGATTTAAAACTAAAGATATAAAAACTATAAAGATAAAAAAACCTGATATAAGTTGGGACATAGGATTTATAGTTAAAAAAGATAAATATATTTCAAAAAGTGTAAAAACTTTTATAAAATATGTAGAAAAAAAACTAAATAAAAAAGACTGATTTTTATAAAAATCAGTCTTTTTTATTTATAACTTAAAGTTATAAGTATAGCAAATTATGGAATTTAACAAAGGAGAATATTAGAACTATACTAATCTTAAAGAGCAGGTGTACATAAGTTTAAAATTTAAAATAAAATTTTTAGGGGGAAGTATTAATGTCTAAAATATATATTGTAAATGCTAAAAGAAGTCCAATTGGAAAATTTTTAGGAAGCTTATCTAAAGTATCAGCATCAGAATTAGCAGGCCAAGTTATGAGGTCAGTTATAGAAGAAAGTAAAATAAATCCAAGTGATATAGATGAAGTAATATTAGGAAATGTATTATCAGCAGGTCAAGGTCAAGGCATAGCAAGACAAGCAGCAATATTTGCTAATGTTCCTAATGAAGTACCAGCCTATACAGTTAATATAATTTGTGGAAGTGGAATGAAATCAGTAATGACAGCATATTCTCAAATAAAGGCTAATATGGCAGATTTAATACTAGCAGGTGGAGTTGAAGTTATGTCTCAAGCACCATATATAACAGGTATAGAGGCTAGACTAGGAAATAAAATGGGAGGTATGCAACTTAAAGATAGTTTAATAAATGATGGACTTACGGATGCATTTAATAATTATCATATGGGTATAACGGCTGAAAATATAGCTGAGAAATATAACATATCTAGAGAAAGACAAGATTTATTTGCTATTAAGTCTCAGGAAAAGTCTATCACAGCTTTGGATGGAGGAAGATTTAAGTCAGAAATAGTTCCAATAGAAGTGAAAAGTAGAAAGGGATCTACTATTGTTGATACAGACGAATATCCAAATAGAAGTACATCATTGGAGGCGTTATCTAAGTTAAGACCAGCATTTAAAAGTAATGGAACGGTTACAGCTGGTAATGCTTCAGGAATAAATGATGGAGCAAGTATAATAATTGTGGCGTCTGAAAAAGCGGTTAAAGAGTATGGATTAACTCCAATAGCAGAATTAATATCTGTTGGTCAAGGTGGAGTTGACCCATCGGTTATGGGGTTAGGCCCAGTACCTTCAATAAAAGAAGCTTTAACAAGAGCAGATATGAAAATTCAAGATATAGATTTAGTTGAGTTAAATGAGGCATTTGCAGCTCAATCTTTAGGAGTTATAGAGGAACTTAAAGAAAGTTACAATGTAGATGATAATTGGTTTGAAGAAAGAACCAATGTAAATGGTGGGGCTATAGCATTAGGCCATCCATTAGGAGCATCAGGAGCTAGAATAATTACAACTCTTATACATGAAATGAAAAAGAGAGATTTAGAATATGGATTAGCGTCACTATGTATAGGTGGAGGAATGGGTACTTGTGTAATAGTTAAATCACTTTAATTAAGAATGGGGGTATAAATTATGAAAAATAAAATTATATGTTTAAGTAATTTAAGGGACTTAGTTAAAGATTCTATGACAATTATGGTAAGTGGATTTATGGGGTGCGGAAGCCCTCATAAAATAATAGATGAATTGGTTAAATTAGGTGTAAAAGATTTAACTTTAATATGTAATGACACAGGGTTTGTAGACTATGGAGTAGGTAAAATGGTTGTTAATAATCAGTTTAGTAAGATAAAAGCTACTCACATAGGATTAAATCCAGAGGCTATAAGACAATTAAATGACAAAGAAACTGAATTTGAACTTATACCACAAGGAACTATGGCTGAAAGAATAAGAAGTGCAGGGTCTGGACTTGGTGGAGTTTTAACACCAACAGGCATAGGAACATTAGTGGCAGAAGGTAAGGAAACTATTAACATAGACGGGAATGAATTTTTATTAGAAAAACCATTAAAAGCTGATATAGCTATAATAGGAGCTAGTAAAGTAGATAAAAAAGGTAATACATACTATAGTGGATCAGGTAGAAATTTTGCACAAGTAATGGCAACTGCAGCAGATACAGTAATAGTTGAAGCTGATGAAATTGTAGAAATTGGAGATATAAATCCAGAACATGTAATGACGCCACATATATTCATAGATTATATAATTGATGGGGGTGTGAAGTAATGGATAGAAGTCAAATAAAAGGATTTATAGCAAAGAGAGTAGCTAAAGAATTAAAAGATGGAGATGTAGTAAATTTAGGAATAGGTCTACCAACGCTTGTACCAAATTATTTGCCAAAAGATATAGATATAACACTTCAATCAGAAAATGGATTTATAGGAATTGGACCTACTCCAGATAAAGATAAAGAAAATAAATATATAGTAAATGCAGGTGGTTCATCTGTAACTATAAATGAGGGAGGAGCATTCTTTGATAGCTCTACATCATTTTCAATTATAAGAGGAGGCCATGTTGATATAACAATATTAGGAGCACTACAAGTTGATGAACAAGGTAATCTTGCAAATTGGATGATACCAGGAAAGTTAGTTCCAGGAATGGGTGGAGCTATGGATTTAGTAGTAGGAGCGAAGAAGGTAATAATAGCAATGGAACATACTGCTAAAGGAAAAGCTAAAATTTTAAAAGAGTGTAAATTACCACTAACAGCTAAAGGTCAAGTGAATTTAATAGTAACGGAAATGGGTGTTATGGAGGTAACAAGTGAGGGGTTAATTTTAACAGAAATTAATAAAGAATTTACCATAGAAGATGTAAAAAATGCCACAGAAGCACAATTAACAATAAGTGATAATTTAAAAATAATGGAAGATTAATTAAGTTTCATAAAGTAACTAATAGCCTAAGTTTAATATCTTAGGCTATTAGTTAAAAGCATAATAAAAGGGGGAAATAGTGTGTTCAAAAAATTTACAAATGGCTGTGTTAATATTGTCCAAAATTACTTACCAGATCCGTTTTTATTTTGTATTATAATAACTTTTGCAATATTTATTTCAGGAATTATATTTACTGGTCAAGGTCCTATGGATATGGTTTTACATTGGACTAGTGGATTTTGGAGTTTGTTAGCTTTTGCAATGCAAATGGCATTAGTACTTGTATTAGGTCATACCCTTGCAAGTGCTCCAATGTTTAAAAATGCACTTAAATCATTAGCGAGAATACCAAAGTCTCCAACTCAAGCTATATTAATGGTAACTTTTATATCATCAGTAGCATGTTTAATAAACTGGGGATTTGGGCTAGTTATAGGAGCAATATTTGCTAAAGAATTAGCTAAAGAAGTGGATGGAGTTGACTACAGATTACTTATAGCATCAGCTTATTCAGGTTTCTTATTATGGCATGCAGGTCTTTCAGGGTCAATTCCTTTAACAGTAGCGTCAGGTGGAGAAGCAGTTGTGTCTGCTACAGCAGGAATTATAGGAGCTGAAGGGATTTCTACAAGTAAAACTATATTCTCTTTATCTAATATGGCCATAGTAGGTGTATTAGTTATAACACTACCTCTTTTAAATAAAGCAATGCATCCAATAAAAGAAAAAGTAGTAGTTATAGATAAAGATTTATTAAAAGATGATGATGAATTTATAGAAATGCAAAGAAATGAAATGACTCCAGCGGATAAATTAGAGAATAGTAAAATAGTTACTATAATAATGTCAATAATGGGTTTTGCATATATAATATATTTCTTTATTAATAATGGGTTTAACTTAAATTTAGACATAGTAAACTTTATATTTTTATTTTCAGGTATAGCACTTCATAAGACTCCAAAAAGATTTTTGCATGCGTTAGGTGGAGCAGCTAAAGGGGCAGGTCCAATAATGTTACAATTCCCATTTTATGCAGGAATAATAGGAATGATGACCGGTGTAAATGCTGAAGGTATTTCTTTAGCAATACTAATATCTAATTTCTTTGTTCAAATTTCAACAACAGTTACATTTCCAATGTTATCATTTTTAAGCGCTGGTATAGTAAACTTTTTTATACCATCAGGTGGTGGTCAATGGGCAGTTCAGGCACCTATAATGATGCCAGCTGGAGCAGCACTTGGGGTAGATCCAGCTAAAACTGCAATGGCTATAGCTTGGGGAGATGCATGGACGAATATGATACAACCGTTTTGGGCATTGCCAGCATTAGGAATTGCAGGTCTTGGTGCAAAAGATATTATGGGATTTTGTTTAATAGATTTATTATACTCAGGGATAATAATATCAATGGGATTAATGTTTATAGGAATGTAGATAATAAGTAATTAATGGCCTAAAGTATAAACTTTAGGCTATTTTGTTACTATAAAAATTGGCGAAATAAAATGTATTAATTTAAAGTACTTTATCTTTTTTTCTTAATAATCTTATCAATTGGATAGTTCCTAAAAAGCAAACAAGAGAACATATACCTATAAAAATATATCCCGCACTATACCTATATTTTAGTCCAACTTCTACACTATATATATTAGTAAATATAACTTTAAATAAATCTGTTATAACGCCTATTAAGAAATTACCAACTACTATACTTACACCCATTTCACAAGTAACGCCAAAAGAAAGAACTAGTACTATAAGCCATATTGTAGGATTTTTTATATATGATTTAATAGACATAGGTTGATCTTGTTCTTTATACTCTGGAAATTTACTAAATATGGCCGGGATTATCGGTATTAAAGTTGCAATAAGAACTACTAAGTACATACCTCTCCAACCGAGTGGATCATTAATAATATTTATACCCATAAGCTTAGTTGATAAAATTGGAGCTACCATAGAGCTTAGACCATAAAAAAATGAGATAAATTCATCATAGTACCAGTATTTTTACTAAATATTTTGGCTGATAATATTCCTAAAGAAATCTCCAACATACCATTACCAAGGTACATTATAAAATAGGAACCTGAAAACATTAAAAATGATTTGGAAAAATAAATAAGTATTCCAGATAAAGCCATAATTGCAAAACATAATATATTAGTTATTTTTAATCCGATTTTTCTAGATAACCATCCTGAATATGTACATGCCAATAAGTATCCTAATGAATTTAGAGATAGTAGTATTCCAATTTGCATTTCATTTATAATAAATTCTGACTGTACCTTTGGGATTGCTGTACCTTTTATATTTTCAGAAAAGCCAAACATTAAGAAACCTAAAAATATAGCTATTGTTAAAATTATGTAGTTATTTTTCTTTAATATATTCATAATACCCCTCCAAATTTTTTATCTCTAAAGAATATATCAGTATTACATTCTATATACAATTAATAATATTTTTTATATATAATTTAATTTATTCTTTATAGTTAAAGTAATATTAAGATAGTAATTGTATAAATTTATTATTTTGTTTTATAAAAATAATAAATTTATAGAGGAATAAAGGAATTGTGCGAAGAAGGATTGATTAAGTTTATTATAAATAAAAAGGAGAAATGCTGTGAAAAAGGGAGATTTTATTTGGATTGGAGTACTTATACTATGGATAGTTATACTAATTGAGCCAAGATCTAGGGAAATTTTCATATCAACAACAGAAAGCTATCCATACATGGGAGGTTTTTTTAAGTTTTTAATTTTAGCTACTATGGGAGATTTACTTGGAGTAAGAATTATAAATGGATATTGGAAAAAGCCAAATGGAATTATTTATAAAGCTATAATTTGGGGATTTATTGGAGTTGTAACAACATTAGCTTTAACTGTGTTTCCAGCAGGAGTAGAAAAAGCTCAAGAAATTGGCAAATTGCCTTTTAGAGGTTCTTTATTCTCTCATGCATTATTAACTAGTATAGTTATGAATATATTGCAATCTCCAGTTATATTTTTATTCCACAAATTTACGGATACATATATAGATGAGATTTATTTGACTAATAAAAAGGATGTTTCATTATCATACTTAGTTAAAAAAATAGATTGGTACAGATATGTTAGTTTTACTTTATTAAAAACAATTCCTTTATTTTGGATTCCATGTCACACAATAGTATTTATGCTACCTTCAGAATATAGAGTAATAGCATCAGCATTTGCATCTATTGCGCTTGGACTTATATTAGCCATGGCAAATAAATCTAAAAAAGATATAGTAGTATCTTAAGAAAATACTATGTATGAAAACATATAAAAACTCTAAATATAATAGGTGAATTGTATTTAGGAGGAACAATATATGAAGCATACAAATAATTTCTTAAAATCAATAACTATAATAACTATAGGAATACTAATAATATCAATAGTAAAACAAGGCAAATTTAATAATATAAAAGATATAATGCAAACAAATTTATATCAAGGACTAAGAACAGTAAAGGTAACAGGAGAGAAAATCAAGATAGATGGTAAAAATACTTCAATAGCTATAAAAATGCCAGAAATTCATTATCAAAATTATGAGGTTGAAAGATATATAAACGCATATATAAGAAAAAGTGTAAATGAATTTGTTAATCATCAAAGACAAATAGGAGAATTAAGAAAAGAAAAAAAGAAGAGGGATATTAGTATAAATTATCATGTAGCTTTTGAAGATAGTAATTTACTTAATATAGTAATATATAGGAATATAAATGAAAAACAAAAAGATGTTAAACTTGAAAAGGATAGCTATATATTTGACTTAAAAACTGGGCAGAGAGTGTATATAGATAATTTTTTAAAAGATAATAGTGACTATGATGAAGTGATTAAAAATTATATAGATAAGTATATAGATAAAAATAAGTTAAAGATAGATAAAGAAAAAATAAATATCAATAAGTATACTAACTATATAATCACAGATGGAGGTATTGCAGTTTATTTTAATCCTTATAAAGATAGTAAGGAAAAAGGGATTTATGAATTTAAAATACCATATGAAATATTTAAACATAAAATAAAGATAATAGAAACGGATGAAATAGTAGCAAATGTAGATACTCAAACTATAACTAAAAATAATAAATATATTAATAGTGTAATTAATATACCTATAATAATGACTTCGAATAAAGATATAGATTATAGTATAAATGAAAAAATTAGAAATGATATAATGCAATTTTATGATGTATCTCAAAAAGAGGCTGAAAGTTATTTTCAAGGTATGCCAGATGATCAAAATAAATTTGTAGCAAATGTAGATTTTGAAGTTAAGAAAAATAGTGATGATATGTTAAGCGTAATGGTGAAATACTACAAGTATAGCGGAGGAGCCCATGGTTATTATGAAGATATAACTTATAATATAGATATAAAGAGCGGTAAAATATTAGTACTAAATAATCTATTTAAAGAAAAATCAAATTATAAAAAAGTAATAGATAATGAAATCAGAAAACAAATAGAAGATTTAGGTAAGAAGGACCCAGAGACTAAAGGGGTTTATCAATTTGAAGGAATAAAAGATACTCAAAAATTTTATATACAAGATGACAATTTAATTATTTACTTTGATTTATACGAAATAGCTCCTTATGCAGCAGGAATACCAGAGTATGTAATAAATATAAATACCATAAGCCATATAATTAAAGATGAATATATAGATATTTTTAAATAACTACTTAGCAATATATTTAACAATATAGATTAAAATATTTATAGTAAAAAAGTGTCTCAAATAATAGTTAAATTATTTTGAGACACTTTTTTTACTAAATAGTTGGGTTTAAAGATGCTATTTTAGTTACGGCAACATAAACCCTTGATATTTCGTACCAAGTTTTAAAGTCTACAACTCCTGACTGAGGTAATCCAAAAATTTGTTGGAATGTTTTAACTGCATTAGCAGTACTTTCACCATATATTCCATCTTCTCTAACCTTTGGTATAGCAGGATAAGAGTTTGATATTGCATTAAGTTGATTTTGTATAGTTCTAACATTTTTACCACTAGATCCAACCTGTAAAGTTTCGCCAGGGAAAGATATAGGGACACCGCTAACTATAGGTGCTTTTTCAAAAATAATTTCATCTCCATAAAAATATCTTAATATAGACTCATAATCCATTCCTTGATCTCCTAAATCCTTACTTCCCCATTGAGTCATTTGGTTAGGACATTGAGATTTTTTACCATCACAATATTGAGCAAGCAATGGCTGTCTAGAAGTAGGAGGTCTTTTTATAAAAGTATTAAATATGTCATCAACAACAATGCTTATAGGATCAAAGAAGTTTCTATTTTTCATAAATTTATGGTCAAAGTTTGTAGTTGAAGTTATGGTAAAGCTATATCCTTTATTTCTATACCATTCAGTGAAAACTCTGTTTAATGTAAATGAAATTATAGCTATTACGTTTGCATAAATTGTCTGAGTAGGCCATGTAGAATATATTTCAGAAGATGCTACGTTTTTTATATAGTCTTTAAATGGAATCCAATAATTTGGGGCAGATGTATTTTCAGGCAGTCCATCGTGAACAACTATAAATTCTGGAACAACTGGGTTATCTAAAACGACAAATCCAGTTGGCGGTGGTAGAGGTTTTAAGCTACTTTCAGGTATCTTAGGAGGGTAGTCTCCGTATAATGTATGATCTGGAATAATGAAAACTTCCTCATTTTGTCTAGAATATGAACCTCTAGCCCTACTTCTTGGTGGCATAGGAACGGTTTGTCTAGCACCAATTGTAGGCAATAATTGGGTACCGTTGATAATTACAGTTTCATATCCATCAGCAATTGCTTCAACAAGATATTCGCTATAAGGTCTAACCTGAGCGTTTGGATCTAGTGAATAATCAATATCTGGAGCTGGTAGAGCTAAGTTTGTGACTTGACCGGATATGTTAGTTTTTAAATTTTGATGAATTGGCGCAGCAGTTTCTCCGGGTCCTGGAATTGAATAAATATTTACTGTAGCATCTACAATTGGTCTATTATTCGAACTGTCAATAACACTAACTGTTAAGAATCCATCTTGCATGTAATCACCCTTTCTTTTAACAATTTAGTAATCTTTTATATTTATAGTATGAATAAGTTTATTATTTTGTTAAGAAAAATGGAAATAATATATATAAAATATAAGAGAGAAGGACATTAACTTTATGAAATTGAATCTATTAATATTATCTATCGCGCCTACAATAGCACTTATAATATGGTGTTATTTAAAAGATAAGTATGATAAAGAACCCATAATTATTTTATGTAAATTTTTTATACTAGGAGCATTTATAAGTGTTATTGCTATAATAGCAGAAGATTTTTTAATTGGTATAAATAGATATAGTGGATACTCTAACTTGCTATATCTGTCATTTATAGTGGCAGGATTGACAGAAGAAGGTCTTAAGGCTTTAGTTTTAATACCGAATTTATTAAAAGAAAAAAGCTTTAATGAAAAACTAGATGGAATTATTTATTCTATATTTTTATCTTTGGGGTTTGCAACTGTTGAAAATATAATTTATATATTTTTTGAAGAATCCAAAACTGCAATTGAAGTAGGAATGGTGAGGGGCATAATATCTGTACCAGCACATATTATGTTTGCAATTACAATGGGATACTATATTTCTAAGTATAAGTTTAGCAATAAGGTTATTAAAAAGAGAGAATATATATTTATGGCTATTTTAGTTCCTATTTTATTACATGGGACTTTTGATTTTATAGCAATGATAAAATATAATTTTTCCTTTGTAGTTTTTTTCATTTATATAGTACTTTTGTGGAAAGTTAATTTAGATAAAGTAGATGAATATAGTAAAAACTCTAGAAAAAGATTTTTCAAAAGTCGTAAAAAATAAAAATAGAATTTTTTAGAGAAGGTATATTTATTGTTGATATAGTTTAATAATAACTTGTAAGTACATTTAGTTAAAAGTATTTAGGAGGAATTATATTGTGAGTTCTTTAGACAAAAATCATGAATATTTAATATCAAAATTTTTAAGTCGTTATGACTATGATGCAGTATTAGAGGTTTTAGAAGAAGCAGGAGTAATAGATGGAGATTTATATTTATTAATGGAATCATGTAAATATGCTTTAAATTTTGACTTTAAAAAATCGTTAGAATTTATAGAACAAATGAGTAGTCAAATAACGTCTAGAAGTGAAATAAATGAGTTAATGGAAAATTTAAAAAATCTAAAATTAGGTGAACCTGAGGATATATTATCGGAGTTAATAGAAAATATAAAAATTCAAGTTGTAAAGGGAGAATATATTGATTACTTGGGAAGACTTTATAGATTAAAAGAGGCATTATTTAAATATATATTCGTAAGTAGCAAAGAATCAAAGAATTATAAAGTATGTATGTATGGGTATATGGTATCAAAGAAAAATATTTTATATACATTGAAAAAGAAGTATAATATATATAATGGAAATTTAATACATGGAGTAACCAATTATATAAATAGAAATGTTAAAAAGACTAAAAGAATGGAAAAAGTAGTTGAGATATTAAATAGTGATAGATTAGAAAATTTAATAAAACTAAGAAATGAAAGTCCAGTTGGTCATGGCTTTAAGGGAGTAAGTAAAGAAGACATTGAAGAAATATATGGTGATCCTATGGAAGTCATACAAGATTTAGTTAAAGCCTGTGAACTATTAGACTTAGGGATTAAAATGAACAAGTATGATAATATTAATGAGGTAGCAATACATTTAATAGGTAGCTATTAAAAATTTACCTTATTTCAATAAAACTTAAATTTAGAGGAGATGATAGGGATGAGTGACAAATTCAAGAAAGAAGCAATAGAATGGATTAAAATAATTGCTACGGCTCTAGTATTTGCATGTATAATAACTCAATTTGTAAAGCCAACATTAGTAAGAGGAGAGTCAATGTATCCAACACTAGAAGAAAATGACTATCTTATAATAAATAGAATGTCATATAGAGTTGGAGAGCCTGAAAAAGGGGATATAATAGTATTTAGTACAGCTTTATTACAAGATGATGGTAGTCCGAAAGATTTAGTAAAAAGAGTAATAGCTGTTGAAGGAGATCATATAAAAATAGAAAACTCTAATGTGTATATAAATGATAAACTTATAAAAGAGCCATATATTCATGACAATTATACAGAAGGAGCTATAGATATGGTAATACCAAAGGGAAAGGTATTTGCTATGGGTGATAATAGAGAGAAAAGTTTAGATAGTAGATATGAAGATGTTGGGTTAGTTGATAAAAAAGATATAATGGGAAAAGTAATGGTTAGATTATTCCCATTTAATAAAATAGGAACAATAAAATAGGTGTTAATATGATAATAGGAATTTCAGCATTATTATTTAATATAGAAGAAGCTTTAGATTTATGTGAGAATATATCTGATATAAAACATATAGAATTAGGTATCGATAATTTAAATGAATGTACTAAACTTTATAAATATAAGGATAGAATCGAAAAGTTAGGATTATCTTTAAGCATACATTTACCTATGGAATTAAACACTTGTGAAAATGTAGAATATATAAGAAGATCATGGATAAATTTTACTAAAAATATTAGTAATGATTTAAAGGATTTTGACATAAAATATTTTAACCTTCACTTAGGCTATGTAATAAGTAATAGACTAAAGAAAAATAAAGAAAGATACTTAGATAATAGCACCGAATTTTTAAAAGAACTATGTGAAGAGATAAATTATGAAATAACTATAGAAAATGTATATTCTAATTGTGGAGATTTTTCAAATGTAGGTAACACAGTTTACGATTTTGAATATATATTTAAAGTGATAAAAAATAATAATGTAGGGTTTTGTTATGATACAGGACATTATTTGATTAATAAGGATGATTATATAGAGTCTCTAAAAGAAAAAATAAAAGTAATTCATTTAAGTGACAACGATGGTATAGATGATATACATATAGGTATAGGCAGAGGTATATTACAAAAGAAGCACATAAAAGAAGTGCTTAAAATAGAAGCTAAATATTTAATTTTAGAAATTAATTATGAACATATAAAAGAAACTATAAACAAATTAAATGCTATTATGGGAGAGGTATAAATACCTCTTTTTCCTATATATAGGGAAGAAAGGATCATTACTATGAAAACTATAAATTTATATGTAAATAAAGATGTTGAAAAATTTAATTTAGAGGAAAACTCTTCAAGTATATTATTAGAGGATATAGCTAAAAAAGTAAGTGATAAATACAATGGATATATAACTTTGGGAATTGTAAATAATAAATTAAGAGAATTAACATATGAAATTAATGATGAATGTGACCTTAGGTTTTTAGATACAACAGATATGGATGGTCGTAGAGTTTATACTAGGACTGTGTCTTTTATATTTATAATGGCATGCAAAGAATTATTTGGAGATAAAAGAGTGGTAGTAGAACATTCTTTATCAAAAGGGTTATATTGTGATGTGCATATAGGTAGAGAATTAACTGAAAAAGATATAGAAAATATAAAAGAAAAAATGCAACAAATAATTGATTCTAACTATAAAATAGAAAAAATATCTACAACAAAGAAAGAAGCAATTAAAATATTTGAAGAAAATAAAATGTATGAAAGAGCTAAGCTTCTAGAATATAAAGAGTATGATGATGTAAAAATATATAAGTGTAATGGAATGATAGATCATTTCTATGGATATATGCTTCCATCAACAGGATATATAAAAATATTTAATCTTAAATTATATAAAAATGGTGTAATAGTATTAGGCCCAAGTCCACAAAATAAAGATATTGCTATTGAATTTGAACCACAGCCCAAATTAGCAGATGTATATCAAGAAGCAGAAGAGTGGTCTAATCTTTTAGGAGTGGATAAGGTTATAACACTTAATAAAATTATAGAAAATAAAGAATATCCAGAAATAATAAGAACAGTAGAAGCGCTACATGAGAAGAAGTTGTCTCAAATTGCAGATGCAATAAAAGAACAAGAAAAAAGAGTAGTACTTATAGCAGCGCCTTCATCATCAGGTAAAACTAGTTTTGCTCATAGATTATCTATACATCTTAGAGTTAATAACTTAAAACCTGTATCAATATCATTAGATGATTATTTTGTTAATAGAGAAGATACACCATTAGATGAGTTTGGAAATTTTGATTTTGAATCTATATATGCAATAGATTTAGAAAGATTTAATTCAGACTTAAAGAAATTATTAAATGGAGAAGAGATAAGTCTTCCTAAATTTAATTTTAAAATTGGTAAAAGAGAAGAAACAGGCAGGAAATTAAAGATTGAACAAAATCAACCTATAATATTAGAAGGAATCCATGGATTAAATCCTATGTTAACATCATCAATAAAAGATGAAGATAAATTTAAAATATATATAAGCGCTTTAACTCAAATAAATTTGGATGATCATAATAGAATACCAACTACTGACTTAAGACTTATAAGAAGAATGGTTAGAGATTATAATTTTAGAGGATACAGTGCAGAAAAAACAATTATGCAGTGGCAATCTGTTAGAAGAGGAGAAAATAAAAATATATTCCCATATCAAGAAGAGGCCGATGTGATATTTAACTCTGCATGCGTTTATGAACTATCAGTTCTAAAAAAATATGCAAAGCCATTATTAGAAGAAATAACAAGAGACAATGAAGCGTATATAGAGGCTAATAGATTATTAAAATTGCTACAATATTTTGTCGAGTTAGAAGACATATCCGATATACCTTTAACTTCTATAATAAGAGAATTTATAGGTGGAAGTAAAATAGTAGATTAGATATAGAAGTCCTGATATTGACATAATATCAGGACTTTTTGTATTATAGTAGTACTATATATTTCGAAATATAACTAAATAGGGAGGTAATAATATGGAAAAAATCTTACATGACATATTAGACAGAAATAGAAAATACACAAACTATGGACAAGTTGCAAGTTATATACCGGAATTGAAGAATGCGCGTATAGATGATTTAGGCATATGCATAATAGACAAAAATAATAATATATATAAAGCAGGAGATTGTAATACCAAGTTTACTATACAAAGTATATCAAAGACAATAGTACTTGCAATGGCTCTTATGGACAATGATTGGTCTTATGTTTTCTCAAAAGTTGGCATGGAACCAAGTGGAGATCCGTTTAACTCCATAATGAAGCTAGAGACTAATGATACAAAAAAACCTTGCAATCCCATGATAAATGCAGGAGCAATAGTTACAACATCTCTTATAAAAGGTAGTAGTATAGTTGAAAAAGAAGAAAGAATGTTAAAATTCTTTAGACGATTAGCTAAAAATGATAATATAGGAATAAATTATGATGTATATAAGTCAGAAAAAATGAGCGGTGATAGAAATAGGGCTATGGCTTACTTACTAAAAAATGATGGATTTATAGAAGGTGATGTGGAAGAAGTACTAGATTTATACTTTAAGCAATGTTCTATAGAAATAGATGCAATAGATTTAGCAAGAATAGGAATAAATCTTGCAAGTTATGGAGTGGATATTGAAACTGGAGAAAGATTAATAAGTGAACGTGTTTCAAGAATGGTAAAAACATTTATGGTGACTTGTGGGATGTATGATGCATCAGGAGAATTCGCTATAAAGGTCGGAATACCTGCAAAGTCGGGTGTCGGAGGAGGAATACTTGCATCTGTTCCAAATCAAATGGGGATAGGAGTTTACGGTCCGGCCTTAGACAAAAAAGGAAATAGTGTAGCTGGAGTTAAGATATTAGAAGACTTATCACAGAAACTAAAATTAAATATATTTTAAATTATGGAATTTTTTGACAACTTACACTACTTCATATATAATTAACTTACATTAAAATAAATTTTTTATGGGGGTGGGAGAGATGAAAGAAGTATTAGTATTACGAGATTTAGAGTGCATAAAGGCAATAGCACATCCTCGACGAATAGATATACTAAAAACTTTTAATAAATCACCGCTATCAGCAAAGCAATTGTCTCAATTATTAGATGAACCTCATGCTAAGATTAATTATCATATAAAAACACTTTATAAAGTAGGAATTTTAGAATTAGTTGAGGAAAAAATTAAATCAGGTATTGTTGAAAAGTATTATTATCCAAAAGCAAAACACATAGTAATTGGTAAAAATGTTATAGATTTTTCTTTAGATGATGAATGTGACCGTGAAGAATTGTATATATCTAAATTTGAAAATATAAGTGAACTATTTTACCAAGCTGCAGAGGAAGATGGATTAGAGAATAATAATATAATCGATTATAATAACATTTATCTTAACCGAGAAGAATTAAATGAACTTAATGAGACAATAGAATCAAAATTAAAAGAGATTTTAAGTAAGAAAGAAAAAATTAGTGAAGAAGCTGCATATGATCTAGTTATACTAGCTGTGCCGCTGTCAAAAGAGGAAGAGTATAATATATAATAAGTATCAATTTTGTTGATACTTATTTTTTTGGGTATAATATCGTTTATAAATAAATATAATAAAATCGACAATAAGGAGGATTTACAACATGCTTGTAATAGGACCACATATTTCAATAGCAAAAGGTTTTTCTAAAGCAGCACAAACAGCAGTGGAAATAGGCGCTAATACATTCCAATTTTTTAGCAGAAATCCAAGAGGAGGAAATGCTAAGGCATTTGATGAAAAGGATATAGCAAAGTTTCAAAAAATAAGAGAAGAAAATAGTTTTGGAAAAATACTAGCTCATGCACCATATACTATGAATTTAGGTGGAGCAAAGGATGAAGTGTATGAATTTGCTAGAAAAGTTATAAAAGAAGATATAGAAAGAATGGATTCTTTAGGAATAGAATATATGTGTTTCCACCCAGGTAGTCATGTAGGTGGAGGTATAGAGTTTGGAATAAAGAGAATATCAGATGCATTAAATGAAGCTTTAACAGGAAAAGAAAATCTAACTTTACTTCTTGAAACTATGTCTGGAAAAGGAACGGAAATAGGGTTTGACTTTAATCAAATAAAAGAAATTATAGATAGTGTTGAGCACAATGAAAAATTAGGGGTTTGCTTAGATACATGTCATGTGTTTTCAGCTGGATATGATATAGTTAATGACTTAGAGGGGGTATTAGAAGAGTTTGATAAAATAATAGGACTAGATAGATTAAAGGCAGTACATTTAAATGATAGTATGATGCCATTTGGAGATAAGAAAGATAGACATGAAGTAATTGGAGAAGGTAAAATAGGATTAGAGGCTATAATCAACTTTATGACTCATCCTAAAATAAGCCATCTACCATTTTTCTTAGAAACTCCTCTTGAAGACGAAGGTCATAAAAGAGAGATTGCTATGATAAAAGAAATATTAGATAATAAAACTTGCTAAGCTTGTATCGATAATGGCCTATAAATTAGGTTCGTTGCTTAGATAAAAATTTATGACGGGGGAAAGTAATGAGATTATTAGGAAAAAGTGATATGAATGTAAAAAGAGTTGGATTTGGAGGAATACCAATTCAAAGGATAACTCAAGAAGATACAAATAAAGTTATTGATGAATTAGAAAAGCAAGGTGTTAATTTTATAGATACAGCCAGAGGATACACAATAAGTGAAGAATATATAGGAAATAGTATATATGGAAGAAGAGAAAAGTTTTTTATAGCTACTAAAAGTATGTCAAGAAACTATAAAGATATGAAAAAAGATATAGAAATAAGTTTGAAAAATCTTAAGACAGACTATATAGACTTATATCAACTTCATAATGTTAAGCCAGAAGAGTATGATTTAATATTTGATGAAGATAAAGCTTACAGAGCATTATTAGAAGCAAAACAAGAAGGTAAGATAAAGCATATAGGAATAACTAGTCATGGATTAGAAACAATAGAAAAAGCAATAGAGAGTGATAAGTTTACAACAATACAGTTCCCGTATAACATAGTAGAAGGACAAGCTGATAAAGCTTTTAGAAAAGCTAATGAAAAAGGAATAGGAATAATTGTTATGAAACCCTTAGCAGGAGGAGCAATAGACAATGCTACTTTAGCTATAAAGTATATACTTTCAAAAGATTACATCGATGTAGTTATACCAGGGATGGATAGTGTAGAACAAGTTAAAGAAAATACCAAAGTACTAGAGAATTTAGAACTTACAGAAGAAGATAATATAAAAATAGAAGAAATAAGAAAAAAACTAGGGAAAAGATTCTGTAGAAGATGTGAATATTGTCTTCCATGTCCTGTAGGTATAAATATACCAGCAAACTTTTTACTAGAAGGATATTATACTAGATACAATTTAAGGGACTGGGCTAAGCAAAGATATGCAGCTTCAAATGGAAAAGCTAATGAATGTGTAAGTTGCGGATTATGCGAAACTAAATGTCCATATGAACTTCCTATAAGAGAAATGTTAAAGGATGTTGTTTCTAAGCTTGGGTAAAATAGAATTGTATAACTTAAAACAGATAATAATAAAGAGAACTTAGGTAAAGTAAGTTCTCTTTATTATTATTCTCTTGGAAAAATATTATAAGATACATCATATTTAGAAAGAGGATAAAGTTCTATTTCTACACGCGGATTTTCTTTGTCTATAAAATCAAATAATAATACTGGTTTTAACTGTTTATCATTTTTGATGATACCACTTTTTTCTATACCATCACAAATACTTTTAGGATAGTTATGTAAATCTCCCATACGTTTATTTGGGAAGTATAGTTTTAAGACAGTAATTAAATCTTCTTCTATTGTATCTCCTTGGTATTGCTGATTTATATAACCTGCAATCATATTTTCATAAGCTAAGTATTTAGAATGTTTACCAGTTGATGGCATCCATGCTTGTCCATGAACATTATGAAGTTTAAAGTTAGACTTACTTATAGGTCTACCTGGTATTGTTAATTTAATCAAATTATCACCATCCTTACACTTTAGTTATTATAAAGCTAATACAATATTAATGAAAGGATATTTTATGAATAAGGAAAAATTAAAAGAGTTCTGTAAATCAATAGGATTAAAATGTGTAGGTATTGCAGGAATCGGACCATATCACAATTTAGAACAAGTAATAAAACATAGATTATTAAATGGATATGTTACTGGAATGGAAGAACCAGTATTAGAAAATAGAATAGATCCAAGAAATACAATGGAAAATGCAAAATCAATAATAGTATTTGCGTTTCCATATTACAGTGGAAATCAGAATGATGGAAATTTATCAAAATACTGCTATGGAGAAGATTATCATATAGTTATAAAAAATATTCTTCAAAAAATCTGCGACTACTTAACTGAAAATATAGATGGATTTGAGTATAAATATTTTACAGATAATGGTCCTCTAGTGGATAGACACTTAGCCTATTTATCTGGAATAGGATACTTTGGAATTAATAATAATATTATTACAGATGAATATGGATCGTATGTATTTATAGGATATATAATAAATAACTATGATTTTCATCCAGATCACCCTTTACCAAAAACATGCATAAAATGTGGGAAATGTGTAAAATATTGTCCGGGAAATGCCTTATTAGGAAATTTTGAAATGAATCCAAAGAGATGTTTGTCATATATAACTCAAAAAAAGGGAGAATTGACAGAAGAAGAAATAAGGATATTACAAAGTGAAAATAAAGTATTTGGGTGTGATGTATGCCAAGATGTATGTCCTCATAATAAAAATATACCAATAACAAATATTAATGAATTTAAAAATAATATAATGACAAGTTTAGATAATGAGGAAATAAATTCTATTTCAAATAAAGAGTTTAAACGTAGATACGGAAATAAAGCGTTTAGTTGGAGAGGAAAAAATATAATAAAAAGAAATTTAGATTTAATTTCAGAAAAAACAAAGGGTTAATAAACCTTTGTTTTTTTTATATATAAAAATAAGTAGACAAATCACAAAATAAATGAATATGAATAAAATTAGAATATATATTATTTATAAAAAATAAAATAATTACTGTCATATATTAAATTTACAACAAGTATAAGGTGTTGCTGACATATATTAAATAGTATAACAAATTAATTTAGTAACAGAGAATATTATAAAAGGGGAGAAGGGGTGAGGTCTATTGTTAAACTATAAAAATACATCTGAAATAGAACCTCTAGAAAGCATACTAGGTCAAGAAAGAGCTATAGATGCTATGGAGATTGGATTAAAAATTGATAATCCAGCTTACAATATATACCTAGCAGGAGATTCAGGTACAGGGAAAACAACATATGCTACAAAAGCATTAAATAAGTATGCATCTAAAAAGAATTCTCATAAAGATTGGTGCTATGTATATAACTTTGAACAAAGTAGAGAACCTATTATAATTGGATTAGAAAAAGGATTAGGAAGAACTTTTAAAAAAGATATTGAAAAATTAATTGAAGCACTTTTAGATGAGTTAAGAGACACATTTGAAAGTGAAGATTTTGAAATAGGAAAAAATCAGGTTGTTGAGGAATATGAAATAGAGAAAGATGCATTACTTAAAAAAATTAAAAAATATGGAGAAGAAAAAGGATTTAAATTAAAAAATAGTAAAGTCGGGATGGTATTTATACCTATAAAAGACGAAAAAGATGATAAAGATGAAGATGATGAAAAATCAGACGAGGAGTTTTACAAAGTTAAAAGGGAATTAGAAAATATGGCAATACAGGTTGTATATAAAATAAGAGATTTAGAAGATGCTGCAAAAGAAGCATTACTTGACTTAGAAGAGGAAGTAGCAAAGTTTGTAATAGACCCTCATATTGAATCTTTAATTGAAAAATATAAGGATTATGATAAAGTAGAAACATATTTAAATAATATAAGAAAAGATATATTAGAATATGTATATCTATTTTACTTAGATGAAGAAGATTTAAAAGATAAGTATGATAAAGAACATTTTATAAAATATAAAGTAAATTTATTTGTAGATAATGGTAGCGATAAAGAAAACTCATCAGCGCCTGTAATATTTGAGATAAATCCAAGTCCAGCTAATTTATTTGGTAAAGCTGAATATGATTACTATAATGGAAATATAAAAACTGATTTTACTAAGCTAATACCAGGGGCAGTTCATAAAGCTAATGGTGGTTATTTAGTTTTATATGTAGATCAACTTTTAAGATATGCCCTATCATGGGATATGCTAAAGAGAGCTATCCAGTCTAGAAAAATGGGAGTAGATACTCAAACAGCTATAAAGCCAGAAAGTATGCCAATAGACATGAAGGTAATACTAATAGGAGATAACTATATGTACAATGCTTTATATAGTTATGATCCAGACTTTAGTAAGTACTTTAAAGTATTTGTTGATTTTGATGATGAGATGGAAAAAAATGAGGTAAATGAAGATGGAATAGCAAGGTTTATAGCGTATCAATGCAATAAGGGAAATTTAAAACATTTCACATATGATGCAGTTGACGAAGTAGTTAAATTTAGCACAAGAATTGTAGGAGATAGCTATAAGTTATCAACAAAATTTAATAAAATTATGGAGGTTATAGTAGAAGGAGATGCATATGCTAAAATTAGAAATGTAGAATATGTAGATAAAGAAGACATAAAAAAAGCTATAAATGAAAGAAGAAAAAGATTAAATAGAATTGAAAATAGAATGGATGAATCATTAGAAAATGGTTTTACTCTTATAGAAACTGAGGGAAGTAGAGTAGGAGTTATAAATGGTTTATCAGTTTTAAATACGGGTGAATACTCATTTGGAAGACCTTCAAGAATAACAGTAACTACTAGTCCTGGTAATGATGGAATTGTTAATATAGAAAGAGAAGTTAAGATGAGTGGGCCTATACACAATAAAGGTGTATTAATATTAGGTGGATATTTAGCAGAAAACTTTG
This sequence comes from Clostridium sp. CCUG 7971, assembly GCF_017590215.1. GTDB lineage: Bacteria > Bacillota > Clostridia > Peptostreptococcales > Peptostreptococcaceae > Faecalimicrobium. The sequence goes on along the minus strand of NZ_JAFFPK010000054.1, from coordinate 11,482 downwards.
CTCAAGAATTCCCATTATCATTAAATGCATATATTTGTTTTGAACAAAACTATGGAGGAATAGAAGGTGATAGTGCAACTGGAGCGGAATTATATGCACTTTTATCATCATTAAGTAATGTTCCTTTGAAACAAAATATTGCAGCAACAGGATCAATGAATCAAAAAGGCGAAATACAAGTAGTAGGAGGAATTACTGAAAAGATAGAAGGATTTTATTCAGCATGTAAGAAAAAAGGATTAAATGACAATCAAGGTGTAATAATTCCTAAAAATAATAGCAGAAACTTAGTTTTATCTGATGAAGTAAATAAAGCAATTGAAGAAGGAAAATTCAGGGTTTATACAGTATCTAAAGTTGAAGAAGCAATAGAAATATTAACTGATATGAAATTTGAGGAAATTAAAAAACTTGTAAAAGAAAGATTATTAAAATTTTCAAAAGCGCAAAAATCAGAATATAAATAGTTTTAATGATTTATATTCTGGGTAATTATATAATGAGATAAAGCAAAAGCTAATTAGCTTTTGCTTTCTTTTTTATTTAATATAAAAAATATAATAAAATTAGCAATAATAATTTGTTATATATTGCTGATTATGATAGATAATATTATTATAATTTAAATTTTAGGGGGATTTTAAATGAAAAATGTTAATGAAATACTAGATGCATTAGAAGAACTTTACCCAGATGCCAAATGTGAGTTAGATTATACAACTCCTTTTGAACTTTTAATTGCAACAATATTATCAGCTCAATGTACAGATGTAAGAGTCAACAAGGTAACAGGAGAATTATTTAAAAAATATAATACTGCACAAGCTTTTTCTAAGTTAAGTATTGAAGACATTAGTAAAGAAATAAAAAGTTGTGGATTATATAAAAGTAAGGCTGAAAAAATAAAAGTAACATCGCAAACTATATGTAATGTTTATAATGGAAAAGTGCCAGACACATTAGAAGAACTTGTAAAACTCCCAGGTGTAGGAAGGAAAACTGCAGGAGTAGTTTTAAGTAATGCATTTGGACAAGATGCAATAGCAGTAGATACACATGTTTTTAGAGTATCAAATAGAATAGGTATAGTTAATACACATACTCCAGAAAAAACAGAGTTTGCCCTTATGGAAGCAATACCGAAGAATAGATGGTCTCATTCACATCATCTTTTAATTTTCCATGGAAGGAGGATGTGTAAAGCTAGAAATCCAGAATGTAGTATTTGCCCTATAAAAAGTGACTGTAATTACTATAAGGAGAGGGATGACAAAATTGAAACGACTTAAGATGATATTATTATTGTCAGTAGGAATCTTTTTTTTAGGTAGTACAAATTTATCTCAAGCAATAACAAGAGAAGGAAAAATACACAAAAATATTTCTATAATGTCTATAGATATATCAGGATTAACTAAGAATGAAGCAAAAATAAAAGTTGAAGAAACTATAAATCACTATAATGAAATAAACTTAATATTTGAAGATAAAACCTATAAGTTAAATAAAAAAGACTTAGGAATAGTTTATAACATTGATGATGCTGTAGAAAAGGCATATAATATTGGTCGCGATAAAGATATAATATCTAATATTAAAACAAAAATAGACTTAGATTTAGGTGAAAATAAAACTATTCGCTTAAAATGTAGTTATAATGAAAAAAACTTAGATAAATATATAAATTTTTTAAATGAAAATATTAATATAGAACCTATAAGTGCAACTATAAAATTAGAAGATAATAAATTTAATTATACAAAAGAAACTTATGGAATAAAGATAGATGTAGATAAACTAAAAAAAGCAATTATATTAGATATAAATAAAGTTTTTTCTAATGACGAAAAAATACCAACAATAAGCATAAGACCTAATTTTATATATGATGAGTTAAGCAAAATAGATACAGTACTTGGAACTTATGAAACTAATTTTAATCCTAAGCTAGAAAATAGAGTCAATAATATAGATGTTGCAGCTAGAGCTACTAATAATGTAATAGTTAAGCCATCTGAAGAGTTTTCATTTAATCATTATGTTAATGATGCTAGTATTCAATCACAGTTTAAAAATGCTCCAGTAATAATCAATGGAAAATTAGAACAAGGATTAGGTGGAGGTATATGCCAAGTATCAAGCACTATGTATAATGCAGCACTTTATGCAGGTCTTGAAATTACAAAAGTAAGAAATCACAGTATACCAAGTGCTTATGTTTCAAAAGGAAGAGATGCTACAGTTGCAACAGGTAATTTAGATTTTAGATTTAAAAATAAATATAATACACCTATACTTGTTACTCACAAAATGTATAATAATAAGATAGTAACAACTATATATGGTAATAAGGAAGATAAGAAAGAAATAGAAGTAACAACAGAAATTATAAAATCAGTACCTAATAAAGTAAAAATAGAAACTAGTGAAAAAATTTTTGAAGGAGAAAAGACAATAACACAAAATGGGAGGGTTGGATATAAAATAAATACTTTCAGAGTTTATAAAGGGGATAAAGGCAAAACAAAAGAATTTATTAGTGAAAGCTATTATCCTCCTATGGATAAGGTAGTTGTATATGGTACTAAAAAGAAAGTTATAGACAATATAGATAAAGAAATTATTTGATAAATGAAATCTTCTATTTATATTAATATAGATAGAAGATTTCATTTATTGTACATATATCTAAGAAGTTTCTGAAAGTGAGTTCTTAGAAAAGTAATTTTCTGATATAATTGTATTTGGACTAATATTAAAATATAAAATTGTTAAATTTTACATAGTTTAATTGACTATAGAATACAGATAGAAATATTTAAGGAGGATGGATATGTCATTAAATGTAGTCTTAGTAGAGCCAGAAATACCTCAAAATACAGGTAATATAATAAGAACGTGTGCAGCAACAGGAACGATCTTACATTTAGTAAGACCTTTAGGATTTTCATTAGAAGATAAGTATTTAAAAAGAAGTGGACTTGACTATTGGGACTTAGCAAATATACAATATTATGATAGTTTCGAAGAAGTAGTTGAGAAAAATCCTAATGGAAAATTTTTCTTTTCTACAACAAAGGTAAATCAATCACATTCAGATGTAGAATTTGTTGATAACTCATTTATAGTATTCGGAAAAGAAACTAAAGGATTACCAGAGACTTTAATAAAAGCAAATTTAGAAACTTGTATGAGAATACCTATGATAAATGTAGAAAAAGCTAGATCACTGAATTTATCTAATTCAGTTGCGATAGTTGTATATGAAGCATTAAGACAATTAGGTTATCCTAATATGAGATAATCCTAAATATCCGAAACACTGTTTTTAGAAGGGGGCGTGTTTTAATGAAAAATTTAAAAATAATATGCGATAGTTTATCAGATATACCTAAAGAACTGATAGAAAAATACGATATAGAAGTAGTTCCACTTACAGTTATATTAGATGGAAAAGAATATAAAGATGGAATTGATATATCTAATGATGATTTTTACAAAATCTTAAGAGAAGAAAATGCATACCCAAAAACTTCACAAGCTACATATGCACAATTTAAAGAGGTTTTCGACAAGTATGTAAATGAAGAAAGAAAAATACTTTATATAGCAGGTTCATCTGCAGCTACAGGAACATATCAAAGTGCTGTAATGGCAAAGAATGATACAGAGGGAGAAATATACACTTATGACTCTCAAACATTAACTTATCTAGTTGGATTATTAGTAGTTAAAGCTGCACAGATGGCCAAAGAAGGGAAAGAAATTGAGGAAATAATTTCTGAAATAGATAAATTAAGAGAAAAGACTTATGTATTATTCTCTGTTGATACATTGGAGTATTTACAAAAAGGTGGTAGAATATCATCTACTAAAGCTGCCATAGGTAGCATTTTAAATATAAAGCCAATACTTGATATAAAAAATGGTTTGGTTGCGCCTGTATGCCAAGTAAGAGGCAAGAAAAATGTTATATCAAAAATGGTAGAGATTATAAAAGAGAATTGTGGAACAGATTTCTCAGATCAAACTATGTACATAGCATATAGTGACGATTTTAAAGAAAGAGATAGATTAACAGAAGCAATTAAAGAACAATTTAATCCTAAGAGTATAGAATACTTCCAAATTGGAACTGTAATAGGCTCTCATGCAGGCCCAGGTTTAACTGGAATAGTATGCTTTAAAAAATAACTTTAAGAATAAAGAACTTTCAAATATAATTTGAAAGTTTTTTTAATAAAACAAAATATAAAATGAAATTTTAATTTTATTTTAAAATAGAGTAGCATATATACTTAATATGATGCACTATATTACATGTAAATGTCAAGATATTACATAAAAGTCAAAAAATTTATCATGAATATTGAATTAAATATAGAAAAATAATATAAAGTGTAGTAAAATAAAGATAATTATTACACAATATATATGAGGTTTTGAGGAGGATACTTATGAAACTTAAAAAGTTATTATCTGTAGCATTAGTTACAGTTATGAGTGCTAGTGTGCTAGTTGGATGTAGCTCAGGAGAGAAAAAAGAAGCGGCTGGGAGTGCAGATGGAGAAAAAAAGGTATTCAAGATAGCTATGGTTACAGACACAGGTGGAGTTAATGATGAATCATTTAACCAATCTGCATGGGCTGGATTAGAAAAGATAAAAAAAGAATTTGGTGAAGATAAAGTTAAAGTTAAGTACTTAGAATCAAAGCAAGATGCTGACTATGTACCTAATGTTGAAACATTAGTTGAAGAAGATACTGATTTAATAATAGGTGTAGGATTTAAATTAGCAGATGCTATAGAAGAAGCAGCTAAAAACTACCCAGAAAATCAATTTGCTCTTGTAGATGCTGCATATGAAAAGCAACCAGCAAATGTAACATCATTATTATTTGAAGACCACGTATCATCATACTTAACAGGAGTAATTGCTGCTAAGCTGAGTGAAAGTCATAAAGTTGGTTTCATAGGTGGTATATCAGGTGAAGTTATAGATAGATTTGACTATGGATTTAGAGCAGGGGTTGAAGCAACTGATCCAAATGCAAAAGTAAGTGTTCAATATACAAACAGCTTTACAGATATGGCAAAAGGAAAGTCGATAGCTAACCAAATGCATAAAGACGGAGTTGACGTAATATTTACAGCTGCTGGTGCTTGTGGTATAGGTGCAATAGAAGCTGCTAAAGAAAATGGTAAAAAAGCTATAGGTGTTGACCAAGATCAAAATAAATTAGCTCCAGATAATGTAATAACTTCAGCAATGAAAAATATAGATATTGCTGTTTTTGATGCAGCTAAGTCTATGATAGAAGGTAAGTATAAGCCAGGACAAGTTATAGTTAATACATTAGATATGGGTGGAGTTGGTATAGCTAAAACTAGTGACAAAAATGTTCAACCAGATGTATTAAAATACGTTAATGAAATAGCTGAAAAGATTAAAAAAGGTGAAATAAAAGTTCCTGAAAATGAAAAAGAATATAAGGAATTAAAGAAATAATTAAATAATGAAGGGCTATCCTAAAATTAGGATAGCTTTTTTTGCGACAATCCTTTTAAAGATATAGCACAATTAAATTGATAGTAACTGTGTATAATAAAATATTTTACGAGGTTTTGGAAAGAATAAAAATATATGAATTCAAAGGAATTATATTGGTCTATTAGTTAAAAAAATAAGGATTAATTATTAAAATTCGACAAAAAAACACAAAAAACAAGCTAAAATGAAAAAAATATATAAAATGGTTTGTTATGCTAGCGGTATTTTAGTATAATAAAAATGCTGACTATTAAATTAAGGAGGATAAAAAGAGCGATGAATAATAGTAATGTCGACTACAGCAAAAAAGTTGTAGAAATGAAAAAGATAACTAAAAAGTTCGGAAACTTCGTTGCGAATGATAACATAGACTTGACTGTTCATAAAGGTGAAGTACATGCTCTTTTAGGTGAGAACGGAGCAGGAAAATCTACTCTAATGAACATATTATATGGTTTATATCACCAAACATCGGGTGAGATACATATAAATGGGAAATTAGTTAATATGGATAATCCAAATGTGGCTATACAAAATGGAATAGGTATGGTGCATCAACATTTCATGCTAGTTCAACCTTTTACAGTAGCTCAAAACATAATACTTGGTACTGAACCAACAAAAGGATTAGGAGCTGTAGATATAAACAAAGCTATAGAAGATGTTAAAGCAATATCAGAAAAATATGGATTATATGTTGACCCAAATGCCAAGATTGAAGATATAACTGTTGGGATGCAACAAAGAGTAGAAATATTAAAAGCTTTATATAGAGGAGCTGAAATATTAATACTAGATGAACCTACAGCAGTTTTAACACCACAAGAAATAATAGAACTTATACAAATAATAAGAAATTTAACTAAAGAAGGTAAATCTGTAATTATAATAACTCATAAGTTAAAAGAGATAAAAGCAGCAGCAGATCACTGTACAATAATCAGAAGAGGAAAGTATATAGATACTGTAAAAGTATCTGAAACTACTGAAGATGAATTAGCTGCAATGATGGTTGGTAGAGAAGTAAACTTTAAAGTTGATAAAGTTGAAGCGAAGCCAAAGCAATCGGTATTAGAAATAAAAGATTTAATAGTCAAAGACAATAGAAAGATATCAGTAGTAGATGGATTATCACTAGATGTAAAAGCTGGTGAAATACTAGGTATTGCTGGTATAGATGGTAATGGTCAATCAGAACTTGTTGAAGCTTTAACTGGACTTAGAAAATCTCAATCAGGAAGCATAAAAATCAATGGGCATGAAGTTTTAAATAATACTCCAAAAGAAGTGTTTAAAAAAGGTATAAAGAATATACCAGAAGATAGACATAAGAGAGGATTAATATTAGATTTTACTGTTGCTGAAAATACAGTTTTACAAAACTATAAAGATCCTAGATTCTCTAAAAATGGAATATTAAATAAAGAAGCAATAGAAAAATATGCTGATGGAATAATAGAAAGGTTCGATGTTAGACCAACAGACCATACTGTAAAGTCAAGAGCTTTATCTGGAGGTAACCAGCAAAAGGTTATAATAGGTAGAGAAGTTGATAATATAGAAGTTTCAAGAGCTGCTACAGGAGAACCGCAATTATTAATAGCAACTCAACCTACAAGAGGATTAGATGTTGGAGCTATAGAGTTTGTTCACAAATCATTAGTAAAACAAAGAGATGAAGGAAATGCAGTATTATTAGTATCTTTAGAATTAGATGAAGTTATGAACGTATCTGATAGAATAGCAGTAATATATGAAGGAAAAATAGTAGGAATAGTTGATGCGAAAGATGCAGATGAAAATACATTAGGATTAATGATGGCAGGAGGTGACGAATAATGAGCGATAAAGCAAAAAAGAAAAAAGTCTCTCTAGTAGATAATACTATATTATTCTCTTTAGTATCTATAGTATTAGGATTAATAGTTGGAGCTATAGCTTTAATTATAGCGGGACATAATCCAATAGAAGCTTATGCAGCTATGATAGATGGTATATTTGGAAAGCCTAAATTTATAGCATGGACTATAATAAGATCTACACCACTTATATTAACAGGTTTATCTATTGCCTTTGCATTTAAGACGGGATTATTTAATATAGGTGCAGAAGGTCAATTTATAATAGGTTCATTAGTCGCAACTATAGTTGGTGCAGGAGTTCAATTGCCTGCAATAATACATGTACCGTTTGTACTTTTAATGGCAGCACTTGGTGGAGCTATTTGGGGTGGATTTGCAGGATGGTTAAAATCTAAATTTGGTATAAATGAAGTTATAGCTACAATAATGCTTAACTGGATAGCTTTCTATCTAAGTAACTTTATGATAAAGACTAGTTGGTTAGCTAGAGAAAATAGTGAAGCATCAATAAATATACATGAAAGTGCTAGTATAGGAATACACTGGTTAAATGGATTAGTAGGACCTGCTACTAAAGTAAACTGGGGTATAGTAATATCTATAGTACTTGTACTAATAATAGCATTTATATTATTTAAAACAACTTTAGGATTCGAATTAAGAGGAGTTGGATTTAATAAATATGGCGCTGAATACGGTGGTATAAATGTTAATAGCTCTATATTAAAATCTATGGCTATAGCAGGTTTACTTGCAGGTGTAGCTGGTGCTATACAAGTTATGGGTGTGTCTCACAACATAACAATACTTGCAGCACAAGAAGGATATGGTTTTGATGGTATAGCTGTTGCACTTATTGCTAACAGTAACCCAATAGGAGTTATATTCTCAGGATTATTATTCGGAGCATTTAAATATGGTGGAACTAAGATGCAATCTATAGGAGCTCCTTCAGAGGTTGTAAATATAGTTATAGGATCAATAGTTTACTTCATAGCTTTAAGTAGTGTCTTAAGAATGTTATATGTAAAAATGAGAGATAAGAAAAATAAAGGGGGTAATGCATAATGGAAGATTTAGCTTTAATTATTAGCACAACGTTAATGTACTCTACGCCCCTGATATTTGCAGCATTAGGCGGTGTATTCTCAGAGAATTCTGGTATAGTTAATATCGGAATAGAAGGAATGATGACTATAGGTGCATTTGCAGCTGCAGCAACAGGGTTTTTAGTAGGAAATCCATGGATAGCATTTTTAGTAGGTGGATTAGCAGGTGGATTATTCGCATTAATCCATGCATTTGCTACAATAAGTTGTAATGCTGACCACACTATTTCTGGGGTAGCAATAAACTTATTAGCTCCAGGAGTTGCTTTATTTGCATCTAAAATAATGTTTGATGGAGCTACAATGACTCCAACAATACCAATGGAAAATAAAATACCAAGACCGTTAAATGGTTTATTCCCACAAGGTAGCATATTAGATACAATATTTAACTCATATGCAACTGTATTTTTAGCATTTGTATTAGTAGTTGTAGTATGGTATGTATTATATAAAACTAAGTTCGGTCTTAGAGTAAGAGCAGTTGGAGAACATCCAGGAGCAGCAGATACATTAGGTATAAATGTTGCTAAAACAAGATATATGGCTGTTATAATATCTGGTATATTAGCAGGTTTAGGTGGAGCATCAATGAGTTTAGCTGTTGTTTCTTCATTCAGACCTACATTAATATCTGGACAAGGATATATTGCTATGGCAGCAGTAATATTTGGTAAGTGGAGACCACAATGGGCTATGGTAGCTTGTTTATTATTTGGTTTCTCTACAGCTTTATCAGTATTCTTTGGAAACCCAGAGTTACCATTTAGTATAAATGAAAACTTATTATCAATGATACCTTATATAGTGACATTAGTAGTATTAGTATTATTTGTTAAGAGTTCTAAGGCTCCGGCAGCTTTAGGTAGCTCATATAAAAAGGGTGAAAGATAATAAAAAAATGATAGCTAAGCTATCATTTTTTATGCCTAAATTTCTATTATTATGAAGAAATTTGAGTGAAGAGAATTCTTCATAATATGAATTAAAAAAAGAAATATAGAAATAATAAAATCTATAGGATATAACAAGTTTAAAATATATCTATCCATCCATCCATGGTTCCTCTTATAATGAGAAAGGAGCGATAGTTTTGACAGAAAAAGATATACATTTAAGTTTACCTAAAGAAGATCAAATATCTGTAATGAAATTTTTAAATAATAATAATTTTGAAAAGGAATTAAGATATGACGGTGAGCTTATAGAAATATTACTGAGAATAGACAATAAAGGTATCAAGGATAACAAAGAAATAGCTGAAGAAATAACAAATCTAATAATAGATGTAATTAAGGATAATATACTAAAAGAATATATATATAAGCAATATAGTGAAATATATACTGATGATAAAGATGGTATTTATTTAAAGTCTATAGAATTATTTAATCAAAAAGAGATGATTATCAAAAATTCTATAAATACGAAGGTTTATAACTACATATTAAGCAACAACTATATAAACATAGATGGATTTGTAAAATTTAGAATGAAAGAATTTACTAAATACCTATCAGCTATAGGGGATGCAGCACTAGAGGAATATCTTATAAAAAAGGATCAAGATGAATTTATAAATGTACTAAAATATTTTATAGATATCCAAGAGGAAAAAATGGATTTACTTAGAGTACATATTATGAATGATAATTCCTTTATTCTATATGATAAACATGGAAATAAAATAGATAGTATTGATGACGAAGAAATTGTAAATATGGCAATAAAAGAAAACTTAAACTATGAAGATTTTCTTATAAGTACACTATTAACGTTATGTCCTAAAAAAATAGAAATCTTAGATACATTAAATAATAACTCGTCAAAAGAAATAATAAGTACTATATCATCTATTTTTGACAATAGAGTAAGTATAATTTATCAAAATTAAAATTTAAGTGAATTTTGTGTAACAAATAGGGCTAATTATCATAGGTTATTATATACAAGAAATTCAATTTATTGTTTGTTAACTTAAAAAACTACTTTTTTAATTATTAAGTAAGATTTATAATAGTATATAACTTAAAAACTTACTAATAAGATAGACTAAGGAGAACTTATAATGAACAATATTTTGAAAATACTAGTATTAGCAAGTATTGGTGGACTAATTGGATATATAACTAACATAATAGCTATAAAACTGATATTTAGGCCAATAAAACCTATTAAAATACCTTTAATAAATAAAGAAATAATAGGGTTGATTCCAAAAAGAAAAGCAGAGATAGCAGCTAACATAGGAATGGTAATAGAAGAAGAATTTCTTTCTTTAGAAGAGATTTTAGATAATATTATTACAGAAGAAGATAAACAAAATGTTGTAGAATATATAAAAATTAAAGTTAAGCTTATAATAAATGAGAAAATGTCTCTAGCTCCAAACTCTATAAAAAATCTTATCCAAGGATATATTGTAGATATTGTAGAGGTAGAAATAAAAAATAGTATTGATGATTTAAGCAAAGATTTAATAATTAAAGCAAATGAGCGTATAAATATTCAAAAAATGGTAGAAAATAAAATTACAGAATTAGATTTGTATGAATTGGAAGATATAATACTTAAAATTGCTCAGAAAGAGTTAAAGCATATAGAGGTATTAGGTTTAGTACTAGGATTCTTAATAGGAATCATACAAGGAATAATAATTATATTTATCTAATTATTATTCTTGCTACAGATATAACTATCTGATATAATGATACTAAATTAAAAATAAGTGCTATGAAAAGGAAGAGTAAAATAGAAACAATTTTCAGAGATAATGGGTCACCGGCTGAAAGCCCGTTTAAATATGACTATTTGAAAACTACCTTGGAGCAGAATTTATTAGCATATTTTATATATGTGAAAGTATTCGGTTGACTACCTTATAGTCATCAAGAGGGTTCTACATTTGTAGACCAACTTGGGTGGAACCGCGAATTAACACTCGTCCCAAAATATATTT
>NZ_JAFFPK010000053.1 GCF_017590215.1 Clostridium sp. CCUG 7971 | reverse complement strand
TTTTTACTAAACTCAGCTTATATAGGATTTACTTCAGGTGTATCACCTCGTATAAGCTATAATTATGGTAGTAAAGATGAAGTTCAGATAAAAAAATTAGTTAAATATAGTTTCACAATTATATCTGTATTTGCAATCTTTGTATTTATATCATCTAGATTTTTCTCAGATACTATAATAAGTGTGTTCTCTCCAAAAGGAACTAACTTATATAATATCGCGTCAAATGGATTTATGATATTTTCATTTAACTTCTTAGTTGTTGGTATAAATGTTTTTACATCTGGAATGTTTACAGCTTTTGCAAATGGTAAGGTGTCTGCACTACTTTCCATTCTTAGAACTTTTGTGTTATTTACTATAGGTATCATAATTTTACCAAAGTATCTAGGTGTGAATGGTGTTTGGATGGTTGTTCCATTTGCTGAATTTACAACTTTAATAGTTTCTATTATATTTATAAATAAATATAAACATATATATATGTACGGTAAAAATGATACAAATTTAGATTTAGCATAATTAGTTGAAAGTTATAAAAATATGAAAAAAGGGCTACCTAAAAATGATTTTCCTAATCATTTCGAGGTAGCCCTTTTTTTACATTAAATTTAGTTGTATCTCTAAAAGTTCTATTTTCTCGTCCCAACTTATATCCATGTGTATTATATCTAATATTTGAATTATTCTATTTTGTACTGATTTATTTTCCATAAAATCCATAATCTCAACTCCTTTATTTGGAGTATATCCAATTTTACAGATTTTATATAATTAATAATTTTTTATTTTTATATCCCCCTTTGTCTAACTAACTTGCTAACTATTTTTCCTTGTTCTTTTAAACTACTATTTTTCTTCCATAATTGAATACCTGAGTCACCATCTTTATAATAGCATAAAGATACTTCATAAGATTCATTATCTTCTAGTAATATATCTTGACACTTACCTTCTTTTTCATTATAAACAATATTCATATTTAAACCATCTTTTGAGTATAAGTAAAGAGATAAATCAGTATTTTCATCACTATAATCATCTGATTTTTTAAGTTTTTTACCTTCTAAAATATTTTCTATATCAGATAAACTCATTTTACTGTCATCTTCTATACTTTGTGCAATTTTATAATAAACTTCATATATATCACTTATTTCTTTTTTACCATTTATTATATTAACTAATTTCTTTTGTTCTTCTACTGATTCTGGATAAACTCCAATATTTAAAGTACCTGCTTCATCACCAGAATTTGCATAATAAACGTTTAGATATATATCATCAGCATTTTCTTTATTTAAAATATAACTTACAGAATCTATTTTGTCTAAATTTTCTTCTTTGTTATTTTTATCTATATAAGATACCTCAAAAACTTCATTGTCATTTTTAAAGCTGTAATTACTTGTATTATAAGATTTTTGAGTATTTCCATTTTCATCTTGAGAATCAACTAAAACTGAAGCACCTTTTATTTTCTCAAATTTTAATTCTTTAAGATTACTTACCAATTCTTTAGAGTTTACTTTATTATTATTCATATCTTTATCTACAACTTCAAAATATGTATTTTGTAATTGCGATAGGTTATTTTGTACTTTACCACAACCAGCCATACTTGCTCCTAATAAACCTAGACCTATAACATATAGTAAATATTTTTTGATTTTCACTGTTATCCTCCTATTTTTAATATTTGTTTTATAAATAGTCAAGATACTTAAAATGAGTTATGCCTTATTATCTTCATTAAGCGTATAAATTATAACTAGGTATAATAAAAGCCAAGTATGATAAATCATTCTCGGCTTTATTTTTTATCTAAAAGTATATTTAATTATATATATTCTATTTTATTATTAATTAACCTCTTTCTGTAAAATATCAAAATATATTTTTATTCTAATTTTTATAATTATATATTAAAGCTACTATTTAATAATCATTTTAATTAGTTCCGGTCTAACAAACTGAAGTATAGCCCATAATATAATAATAGCAAGTAATAGTACTTTATATCCTATTTTTATATTAATATTAATAATAGTAATTATTAAGCTAATAACTATATACATTATAGTAGCTAATATTGATAATATAACTATCGCTATTGCTATCATTGGAACTGACGTACTTTTTATAAAAATTGATAAAATTTCCGCTATAATAGGCGATAAAATTCCTAATGTAATATTTATAATTCCTATATTTTTAAGTATCTTAGAATACTTTTTCCTAATTTCTCTAATATCATACTTTTTAAATATTTTACCATCCTCAACACTAAGTTCATGTTTTAAAGATAATGATTTTCCAAACCATAAACAAACTAAACCATCTATTATTTGAAGTAAAATAATTCCACACATCATTGCCCACATTGTCCTGTCTGTGTTCACACGTCTTCCTCCTTTAAATTTATATACTTTATTTTATACGTCACTTAATTGTAAAATCTTACCACATATTATTTATATTGTCATTATAATAATATTTCAAAACGCATAATAAAATCCAATTAATCTTATTAGAGATTTCGGTGAAAATAGTTAAGAAAATGGATATTCAATAGTTCAAGGTTTTTATTAATCAAAAATCAAAAATAGTAACTCTGCTTGTAGTGATTTAATTAAAAAGTAAATATCTACTTTTTTATACTAATATTGAGATAAATGATTAAAATCATCATCCGATAAATTTTTTATATTTATTTTATTTTCAAGAGTATTTAAAAGATATTGTAACGCAGATTTATAATATCTTTGATCGTCCCAATCTTTGTTCATAAGATCTAGAAGCTCACTCGAAACAAAAAAATCTACTCTATGGTTTATGTCTGGTTTAAACTCTATTAATGTAGAAGCTAATTCTAGTAAGTACTCTTTTTCCTCTTCATTAATTTCATTATAAGTATGTATACTAACAACAATTAAATTACTATCATCATCCCATTCAAATGTCCCATCTTCGTATACTGGTTTTAAGTAGTCAAAGTCATCCAAGGTTCCTGGACGTCTATGGTCCTCTAAAACTAAAAAACCTATTTCACAACACTCATTTTGTGTACATTGTTTTATTTTGAATATTATATGATTTAATAAATTTAATTCTAGCTGTAGTAAAAAATAATATTTTATCAACTCTCTATTAACCTCCTTATATTTTTTTATTAGCATATATGAATATTGACCTCGAAGGATATGACCCCAAAACATAAATAAAAAGTCTTATGATGAGGGTAATTTTTACTCTCACAATAAGACTTATCCATTATATTTTAAACCTAAACAATTCAAAATCTCTCTATGAGCTTCCTATAAATTATTTTCTCTTTTTAGATTTCTTCTTCTTTTTTCCATGAGCTTTCTTTTCAGCTTTTGCCTGCATTTTAGCTTCTTCTATTGCTTTTCTTTCATCTTTAATTTTTTCATTTTCTCTATATGCTATAAAAAAGTCAATTGCACTTACTAAAAGTGTCGTCCATGCTATAGGGCTTTTATTAATAAAGCTTACTATCGCTGATATAAGGAAAACTACCCCTATTATAATCCAAAAATTTCTATTTTTTGTTGAAACCATTCTGTCTACCTCCTATATGTCTAATTATCAAGTATTAATAATTACTATTATAACCCATATATTTCATAATTTTTAAAATTTCTCTAAAAATTCGCTTCGCTCATGTCGCCAACGACCTACAAACCAGGTCCGTTGCTCAAGCTTAGAGTATAAAGAAATGTAAATTTCTATATCTATAACTCATAATCACTTACTATTCTCTTAACATGATTAACACAAATTCCATATTCCGTTGCAAGTTGATTTGCATTTACTCCATTATATCTTTTTACTATTTCTCTATTTCTACTATTTCTAATTGTACTTTTATATGTAGGTATGTAAACATTATTACCTCCATACATTTTAGTAATTTCTAAAAATTTTTCTTCTCCAACAATTTCAAATAATAAATCTAACTTATCACAAATATCTTTAGCTTTTATTTTCATAAATATTCCTCCTATTAACCCTTTAATATAAGTAACTCTTTAATTTAATATTATATAAATTCAAACAATATTTAAAGTAATGTTCCTAACAATAAATCTTTGAAAAAACATTGTCCACTTTAGTTAAAACTACATGTTTATTTAAGATAGTACTATATAAATATAAGCAAAGGAGGTGAGAAAATGACAATAGTATCAACTAAAAATCCATCTGGATTAAAACTTAAACTTGACTGTGGTAAAGATGAAAATGGTAAGTCAATAGTAAAAATTAAAACTTACTCAAACGTAAGAGCTAATGCTACAGTTGAAGATGTTTACGAAGTTGGAGCTTCTTTAGCATCACTTCAAGAACACACATTAGTAGAAGTTTTTAAAATTGACTCTACTTCTATATCAGAATAGTTATTTGTATTAAGAAAATATTGATGTTGAATTTAATGCAAATACTAATAATGGTACTTTAATTTTAAATAATAATATTTCTAGATAGGAGGATAAATTTATGGAAACTAAAACTAAATTAATAATGTCTTTTAAAGCTAATGATGATAAAAAAGTAGCAATATCAGTTGATAACCCAAGAACTGATTTAACTGAGGAAGAAATAAAAACTGCTATGGAACTTATAATTTTAAAGAATATATTTGCACCAAATGGAGCATCTTTAACTGCTTTAATTGAAGCAAAAGTTGTTCAAACCGATACTACTGAATATGATTTAGCATTATAGTAGGTGTTAATATGGATGCTAATATACAAACACTAGTTGCTAATGTAGGATTTCCAATAGCCTTATCAATGTACTTACTTATAAGGATTGAAGGAAAATTAACACATTTAACAGATAGTATTAATGAACTTTCTAAAAACATAGTATATGTAAAAAAGAATTAAAAATTATATAAGGCATGAGTTTGATATTAAAATCAACTCATGCCTTTTTATTATATATATCTATTTTATTTATAATATAGCTTATTTTAGCCCATAATTTGTATAGTTTAGTCCATTTATAATAAATATTATTTTAATTATGATAAAATTTTCTATAATTAAAATAGTATTTAACAAGGAGCATTTTATGGAAAATTTTTATTTTAAAATTTATATTAATATAATGAATATAATCGGAAAAGTCTTACCATCATTTGAAAACTTTACTTATTATCATTGGGAATAATATAAAAGATAGCATAAAGATTCTAAATAGTTTAAAATCAAAAATGTAAGCCTATAGATATGAAAAAATATATTTACTGCTATAGCAACTAAAGAAAATTATTTGAAAGGAGGATATTATTATGGAATACACTTGGTTAAATCCAGCAAGTATAGTGTTTGGGTTGATTGCATGGATACTTCCTTTTATTAATCTTGCACATCAGAATAAGTCAGCTAACAAGAACTGGGCTATTTTTTCTATAGCTAGTATTAGTGCATGTTCTATTTCCCTATGTATGCAAATTTTCTATACTAATCATCTAGTAAATATAGAAGATTTTGTGGCAATTATGGATACTTTCAGTGTGGTAGCTTCTACATCAGCATTTCTTCTTGTCAGTACAATTGTACTTAATGCTATTACTTGTTTTGTATATTATAAAAATAAAACTCAAAATTAGCAAATTATATAAAGGTAGTTATAATATAGGTATAAACTACACTTCACGATACTTTATAGAAAGGATACCTATACATGAAAAATGAAAAATATATTAAGTATGGATTATTATCATCCACACTTATAGCTTTAGGTCCAATACTGTGGCTATTCATGAACATATACAATAAAAATTATGAATCTATAGTATTGAACATAGCTTTTGTTATAGTTGTAATTACTTTAGTATTTTATAATCTCAGAAACTTTTTAAAAATATACAGCAAAAAACGTAATACAGCCTTAGACTTTATAAACCCTATAGTATCCTTTATATTTTACATTCTATTAATAGCAGTAATGGTAATAGCTTTTCTAGGATTTTGTATGGGAATTGAACTTTTACAACAAAAACTATTTATAAAAGAAGAATATCTAATTTCTCTTATAAAATATCCATATTCATATTTATTATTTGTAATACTGGCAATAGTGGCTAGTAAAATCGGTATGTTATTTTCAGGAGAGCAAAAATTTTTTACTACGAATAAAGGCTTATCTCTATGGCTAAAATTTGATAAATTTATTATATTAGCAATAATTCCACTTATATATATAATACTGACTAGTGTAGTGGTAGTTACAGAAGATGGTATTTATGATTATAGCTTTTACAACTTAAAGGGAAATAAATACAGCTTTAGTGATGTAGAGTATGTAAATACTGGGTTTGTTGATAGTGGAAAAAAAAAGGGTGAATTTTTCTATAATATTGAGTTTAAAAATGGTAAAAAATTGAGATTAGCTTATCCATCTTTGACTACGCCTTCAGAGAAATATAATTATGATTCATGGCAAGAATATGTTGATATAGATAAATATATTATGAATAGTGGAGCAAAAAAGGACTCTAGTGAAAAAGGCTCAAAGTATGTGCAAATGGATAAGATTTATGTAGATAAATTATTACATGTTCTAAAAAATAAGTAATTAAAATAATACTTAACAAGGAGTGTTCTATGAATAAATTTTATTTTAATATAATTAACATAATCATAACAATTTTACCTTTCTGTATAATATTATCTGTAATTTCAAGAGATGACATTGATGCATTTGGAGTAATAGCTCTGGTATCAGCCTCACTTGCTATAATTGTAAGAGTTTTTGCTTTTATATCAAATAAAAGACAGCATAAAGATGCTAAATAGTTTAAAATATATGTTTATACAAATGATTTTGCCAAATTTTTAATAACTTAGTATTAAATTTAATTAATAACTGTATCTTCGTGTATCTATTGTAAACACTAGGATACAGTTATTTTATTCTTTATTTATCACACTTTTATCTAGCATAATCTAACTTTAACATGACTTAATAATATACCTTAAGTGATTTTCACTAATTCCAAACTCTCTTGATAACTCTTTTGCATTAGTTCCATTATACTTTTTCTTAATCTCTCTATTTCTACTATTTCTAGCTATACTTTTTTTATTAGGAATATAAAAATGGCATCCTCCAAACTTTTCACAAAACTCTATAAACATATCCATCCCCATAAAATCAACAAGCTCTACAAGATCTTCTCTAATATCATCTATTCTAACCTCTTCCATAATAACCCCTCCTAATATTTTATTTCTTGAAAATGAAGTCTTGGTCCATGATAACAGTAATGCTTAAACTTAACCTCTCCATCTCTGCACTTTGCAACGATTAAATCAACTAATTTAGTACCAACCTTCTTAGCTGCTAGTACTTTTCTTTTATCACTTTTTATATTTTGGGTAGCTTCCTCTAAATCACTTCCAACAGGTTCATGTATATAAATAACATTATTACTATCATGAAAAATTGCCTTACTATCTCTCATTGGTCTTTCTCCCCAAGGTCTAAGGTCTTTCATTTCATCATTTAATTGACTTAGTTGAATAAGAGGAATATTAAAGTCTAGTGTAATATTTTTTAGCTCTCTAGATAAAGTCGCTACTTCTCTTTCTCTATTTTGTTGATTATCTTCAACATTTAGAAGCTGAAGATAATCAACTATAACAAGATCCGGTTTAATTTGTCTAATCCTCTTTTTAATATTGCTTATTGTACTTATTCTATCATTTATATAAATAAGATTTTCCTTACTAAACTCTCCCATAATACTTATAATCTTTTGCCAATCATCTTCATCAAGACCTTTATCCTTCATCTTTTTTATGCTAATTCCGGTCTTTTTAGTAATATTTCTCATAAATATTTGTTCATTACTCATTTCTCTACTTATAAATAATACCTTCTTACCTTGACTTATAACGTTTAACATAATTTGAAGTGCTAAAGCTGTTTTTCCTACACCGCTTCTAGCAGCAATTGTAGTAAGTTCTCCCTTAAATAAACCTCCAATAGTATCATCTAATAGCTCAACACCAAACTTCATACCTACTTCTTCACTATTTTCTAAAAAATCTAGAATTCTTTCGCAAATACTTGAAATTCTGTCATCTTCATTATCTTTATCATCTAATGTATCTTGGATTTTATTTTCAAATTTATATAAAGACGTGTTAATATCTTTTCCTTGAATTATTGCTTGAATAAGGTTTGTACAATTTTTTACTACTCTTCTTCTTATATACCTTTCTTTTAAAATCTCTATATGAGTATCAATTGCATAACTAAGTCCCATAGATGCTAACTCTGTAAGGTATGTTACTTGTACATTTATAGATTTTTCATCTAGCTTAGTCTTTATAGTTTCTAAATCTAAAGTCATTTTATTTTTATATAACTCTTTCATAGTGATAAAAATATGCTTATTTATATCTATGTTAAACATATTTTCACTTAATTCATCTACCTTATATCCCAAACTATTATCAACAATAAGACTTCCTAAGATTGATTTTTCTATATTTATTGAATCTAAAACTTCCATAAACTTCCCCCTTGTTAAAAATCTTAAAACTCAAATTCAACACTCCAAGGCTCTATATTATCTAGGTTGTCTTTTTGTATATATTCTTCATTTAAATATCCTTCAAATTTATTGCTAAATAGTGTTTCTGGCCTTAGAAATTTTTCCATATTCGTGTTTAACCATTGTTTACACTTTGTATCTATTACCTTGAAAAACTCCTCTTCAACAAAACCTTCATTTAACCTAGCTCTTATTAAAGACATCGTTTTTTTGGTATTTGGTTTAAAGTTCTTTTTAGCTTTATTATTTAAATATCCAATAACACTCGTGTATATTTTTATATATGTATTTATATTATCTTTTTTAGATGGCTCATTTGAAGTTTCACCTATAGGGTTATCTTCAGTTTTTATAACATCATTAAAGTCTTTGAATTCCCTAAGTTTTATAGTAGCATCTATAGTTTCTATTTTAGGTTTATTTTGTGTTTTTAGATTTTCAGGTATAAGGTACCTATAAACAGAACATTTGTTTTTTCTAGTTCCATTTTCTACAAGCTCTATAATTTCAGTTTCTTCAAAGTACTTTACTAGTTTATCAACTGAACTTTTTGCTAAATTTAAATCTACAGATGCAGACCTTCTTGTTATAGAAAAATATCCACTTGGCAAATCTCCATTCATTTTGTTTTTATTTACTTTTCTCATTATATAATGGTTAAATCTAATTTTTTCTATATCATTATTGCAATCAAATTTAAGTATGTGTTTATTCATTGGATGAAAGTAATCTCTCATATTCTTATCCCCTTTGTATTAAATTTTGTTTATATAATATAATATTAATAAATTTTGTTCTATTATTCAATATGTATTCTTAAAATAAACAAACATATATTCGTAAATTTATATTTATTGAAATCTTTAATTATTTTTAATAAAATTCTTTTATAACCTATATTTAGCTAATATAAGCAATGTTAATATTTTTATACCACAAACATATGTTTTTATATTAAATAAAAATGTTCTATATTTATAAGTTTATATTTATATATATTTTTTTAATAAATTTTAAAGGGATATTAATTTTTAACTTGAATATTTTTATAAATATACTAAAATATAAATTTATATTTTAGTTAGTATAAATATATTTTTTATATTATTGATGTATGTATATATTAATTGTATAATTGTTCCATAATATTTTTTGAAAGGGGTATAACAATTGACTACTCTAAAGGAAGGTTTAAATGAAATTAGGCAAAAAGAAAGATCTGATTTGTCAATAAATCAAAAATTTATTAAAGCTTTACTTGTTTTTATATTTGGTGCTGTTATGGGTGTTTTGGCAAAATATACAGATGGTACCCTTATAGGGTTAATCGGGACTTATTTAGGTATTTGGATTTTTATTGCAACTTTAATTTCTGTACATAGCAAAACACCAGAAGAAGCAGCACTTCATGTTTTTGCATTTTTTGTAGCTATGCTTTTAGCTTATTACATTTATTCTATGAAGTTATTTGGATTTTTCCCAAGCTATTATTTCTTAGGTTGATGGGGCTTTGTTTGCTAACTCCAATAGGAGCATATATTGTTTGGTATGGTAAAGGTAATCATTTAATTAGTTCAATTTTTGCTTCATTACCTATATCTGTGTTGTTATGGGAGGGGTATAGCTTTTACTATACATTATCTATGCCACAGTTTCTTGATATAATTTTTGCAGTGTTACTTTTATTTATTTTTAGTAAAAATTCAAAACAAATACTTAGAACTGTACTTATTAGTCTGGTATTATTTTTTATAATCCTTAAGTTTGATATAATGTATTTATTTATTGGTGGATTATAATTATTTAATATCGTTTAAAGTAAATATACTTAAATAACAAAAGTAACTATAAAAATAGATATACATAATTAGCTTAATGTGTTATAACAATAGATATTAGTAAGAAATCTAATAATAAATGTAACACTAAAAGGGGATTGGTATAAGTGAATGTTAAAAATAATTGTAGAGTTGAAAATATTTCAAAGTATTTAATTGAAAACTTTAATGCTATAGAAATTACTATAGGTGAGTTTTTAGAAAAAAATAAAGGTATCTATGAAGATACATTTGAAGATATTGCAATGATTTTTAAGATAGAAGATGAAAATATTATTAAAAACCTATTAAGTGAAAATGAAAAATCAGAAATAGAAATTACTATAAATCATTTAATAAAAAACAATCAAATAGATGATGTTTCTCCTTATATGAACAAAATAAGTACTGGCAAATTAATCATCATACTTTTAGAGAGTAAGGATAAAATAAATTTATCTGGATTTGTAATGGAGGGTAACGGTCAGGTATTATTTGATTACCTAACAAGTTTAATTGATGAACCTATTGAAAAATCTTTAAATCCGCTAGATGAGACAATTGAAGAATTTAGCCATTTTAGACCATATGGCAAATATTTTAAATAAATATCTAACTTTTTTAACTATAACGATAGATTATTTTAATAATAATCTATCGTTATAGTTTTATTTTTATATTATAAATGGTATATGTTAAAAATTAAAAGAAGTTAACCCTTTTTATTATTTATAGCAGCTTTATAAATTCGAAGCTTGTCGTTGCATATGTTCCAAAAACTCTATTATTAACTTTCTCTTATAAGATACAAATTTATGCTCAAAATTATCATTTGTCAGTATAGAAATTCCATTTGGAACTATGCCTAATGTATTACGTTTAGTTACTGAATTAATATCTTTGTATTCAATTCGAGCTTCACCTGTTTGAACATTCAATTTATGGGAGCTAAATGTAAGTCCAGTTTTATCAAAGTAAATATGACCACCAACAGCTTCAATTCCTCTGAAGTAGTTAGCTTGTATTTTTTTACCTATATAATCCTTCAATAAACTCACCCCTTTTTCTTTAAAATATAACATAAAATAACTTTATTTTATTAAAAATGAACTAAAATAGGCTTATTCTGGAGTGAAATATAATAATAAATATTTTTAGTATAAATACTTATTATTAACATAATTAGATGATGTTAAGTAAAGTACATTTGGATAAAACATTCCAAAATCCAATATATCTCCCAATTTAAATTCTTTATTGGAATTTTGTATATCTATTATAAGGTGGTCACTACTACTTCCCACTATTTCAATGCCTTCATCTAGAGGTATTAAGCTATCATGAAAAACAAAATCTTGTTTACCAATTCCTAATATTGCTCTTTTTCTTACTCCTTTATCTTCATATGTTGGCTTATTTCCAAATGCATCTATAAACATTTCCCCTATGGGATAGGATGGCTTATTTTTTAATTCTATTATCTCGGCTTTTAAAATTATTGTATCTTTATTAATTCCATCTACATCATATCCCCAAAAGTCTATTAAATCTCGTCCTACTAATATTGCTTCACCTACTCTTAAGTTATTAATTTTTTTAGGTATATTATTTTCTATTATTAAAGGTAATGTAGTAGTTGCACCTCCTGATATTAGATCTAATTCTCTGCCTATATGATTTTCAATCTTTGTTGCTACATTACATAATTTATTCAAATTTTCATATGATGGTTTTATAGATCCATAACAACTTAGATTAGTTCCTACTCCATATAGTTTTACATATTTTAAGTTGTTTTCTATGTATAAGGCTGTATTAATAAATTCATTTTCATCAAATATTCCTTCTCTTAAATCCCCTAAATCCATCATAAGAATTATTTTATGCTCTTTATTTTGCTTTTTACACTCTTTTTCTATTTTATTTATAGTTTCTATTTCTGAATTTAAGCTAATATCAATGTATTTTACTACTTCTTCTAATTCTCCTACCATAGGCATACGAATTAGCATATTTTCATTTTCAATTTTATTTTTCCTTATATCTATTAACTGTTCTATTCTAGAGCTTGCTATATATTTGCATCCTCCATCTACCATTTTTTTTACTACTTCTATTTGTGCATTTACCCCTTTTACTACACCTGCTACGGTTATATCTTTTTCTTTGCATAGGTTTACTATATACTCTGTGTTTTGATAAATTTTATTTAAGTTTATTTCTAGAATCGGATACTTCTCTGTATATTCCATAATTCCCCCTAAATATATTTAATATAGTTTAGCTTTATGCTTGTTATTAAATGGTCTATTTTCATGCACTTTAAAATATGATGTTTATTTAATAGTCTTATTTTCTAACTAACTCATTAATATAATTATGGTACATTTCTATGCTAAAGCCAACAACTAATAAATATTTTATTAAACTATACTTATATCAATTTGCTTTTCTAGTACTTTTGCTCCAAATAGTCCTTTGTATATACTTCTTAAACTTTCTTCAACTTGTTTTTCAATAAATTTATCCTGGGTCATAATCATAATTATATATTTTACTCCAAATATTGAACTTCTAACATTTGTATGGTGTAACCCATTTTTTTCATAGAATTTTATTCTCTTTTTTCTATATTCTAAGTCATCTTTATCAATTGCATAATCTGGATCTTCTATTTCGCATATTATACCTTTATATGACTTGGTAATTTCATATAACTCATTTAAAAATTTACTTCCATATCCTGTCCCTCTAAATTCAGACTCTACAACATAATAATCTAACATTATGTATTCACTATTTTCTGATTTACATAGTAATGCATATGCAACGAGCTTATCACCTTCATAAAGTCCATATCCCATATATTTATCTTCTTTTATTAATCTTTTTACTAGCTCATAAGGTTTTATTTCTTCTTTATGAAACTCATTTACTAACCTTTCTTCACACACTTTCAATAATTCTATATCGCTAAATTTTTTCATTTATATCCACCTCTTAATCTAATGATTTTATATTCATTCTAATCTTTGGTATAATACCAAACTCAATCATTTTTATGATACATTTTATAATTTAAGAAAATTTAGTTTAGTAAAGATAAAAATACTTAGAATTGATTCTAGGCTTATTTTTGAAGTAATATTAACTAGCCATTAAACTTTACTTTAAGGTTAGTTTGTATGTTTAGAATAAAGTTTATGCCCTTAAAAGCCAAATAAATGGATCCTAAGGGCATAAACTTTATTAGTCATTTTATATTGATGGTATAAATACTTAAGAATAAATAAGATTATATTAATATATTTACTTTGAACTTCCCTCTCTTATAAGTCTTGCAAAATCATTTGGTAGTATTTCATTTTTCTCAATTTCTTTAGCTAGTTTTTCAAAATTATAATCTACTTCAATTATTTCAACTTCAACACTTGAATGAGGTTTTGATAATCCATCTTCATTTTTTATATCTATGATTACATAATTTGCATTAGGATTATTAGTCTTTGGCTTTCCTACGCTACCTGCATTTACAAGTAATTTATCTCCATAGAACTTAGCATATGGTATATGAGTATGACCACAGACTAATATATCTTCTACCAGCTCACTCATAACTTCATCTGCTTCTTTAGAATTTTCCTTTAAATACTCATTTATAAGTCTTGTACTTCCATGAACAAATCTTATAGTCTTATTATTAAAAGTAAATGTTACCTCTTTGGGTAAACTTCTTAAAAATGCTTTATTTTCAATTGTGGTTTCTTTCCCTGTAAAATGTATTGAAAGGCCTGCTTTTTCAGCATCTTTTGGGTCTGGGTAATCACATCCACATACTATTTTAGAATTTCCTATTGCTTCATCATAATTTCCCATTATAGTAAGTATTTTTTCTCTTTTTAAAGTCTCTATAACTTCATTTGGTCGAGTTCCATAGCCTACTAGATCACCTGTGCATACTGTTATATCTATATTTCTTTTTTCAATATCTAATAAAACTTCATTAAGTGCATATATATTACTGTGTATATCTGATATTACTGCTATTTTCATATTTGCCTCCTATTTAATTTTCTTTCGTTTATTTTTTAAATTATATCTTTAACTTTAGATACAGTATTAAAATTAATTTCTGCCTCTTTATAATATTTTAAAATATTAACTATTCTAATTCTCATTTCATATTAATCTTTAATCATATGATATGATAAAAAATAGTTTTTGTAAATTAATACATCAATTTTTTTTGATGTATTTTATAGCTATTTATTTTTATATCCTATTATTTTTTATATATAAATATATTTTTATATTTAATAATACTAAATATTTTATATTATTAAACATTAAATATTTGTTATAATAATATAAAGTGTTGGAGGTACTGTAATGAATAATATAGACTTAATCTTTAAAGCTTTATCTGATCCTATACGATTGGGTATATTAAAAAAACTCTACTCTGCTGAAAGTGTTTGTGTATGTGAATTAGTTGATATATTCGATATATCTCAATCTAAGCTATCATACCATTTAAAGTTATTACTTTCTGTAGGTCTTATAAACAAAACGTCTGAAGGAAAATGGAACTTTTACTCTGTTAACAGAGATACAATCTCTAAAATATTGACTTATGAAGTTATACAAAAATATTTTTTAAACAGTTGTCAAATCAAAAAAATTGATATAATGAATAATATAAAATATAAGTTTTTTATTATTTCATAAATATCAATTTTTTTAATGTTTATTTATAATAAATGACTTAATATATTTTCAATTCTAATATCAAATTTTTTTGATGTATTTTAAAGGAGATTGAGATGAACGTATTTAATTTTTTTACTGACCAAATCTTAGGAATGAAATGGTTATCGGATTTAACTACATTATTTGTTGAAAATATATTAAATCTTGATATAACTTCTAAACTTGGAGGAAGTATTCAATTTTTTATATACGATACTATAAAAATATTTATATTACTAGGAGTATTAATATTTTTGATATCATACATTCAAAGTTACTTCCCTCCTGAAAGAACAAAAAAAATCCTTACAAGGTTTAAGGGAATATCAGGTGCAACAGTTTCAGCTCTTTTAGGGACTGTAACTCCATTTTGCTCTTGTTCTAGTATTCCAATATTTATAGGATTTAGTAATGCAGGTTTACCACTTGGTGTAACTTTTTCATTTTTAATATCTTCGCCTATGGTTGATCTAGCATCACTACTATTATTAGCTGGGTTCTTTGGTATGAATGTATCTATTTTATATGTAGTTCTAGGACTTATAATTGCAATAGTTGGTGGAACTATTATAAGTAAACTTAAATTAGAAGATGAAATTCAGACATATACTGAACATACTAGGGATCTTTACGATGAATCTGAAAACTTTAACCAAAAACAAAGATTAAATTATGCAAAAGAAGATACTTTAGCTATTATAAAAAATGTTTATAAGTATGTTTTAATCGGAGTTTTTATAGGATCTTTAATACACAACTGGATACCACAAGAGGCAATACTTGCAGTACTTGGACACAATAATCCATTCTCTGTTTTTATAGCTGCTGTAGTAGGTATTCCGATGTATGCTGATATATTCGGAACTATTCCAATAGCTGAAGCATTATTTATGGCTGGAGTACCTATAGGAACTGTACTCGCATTTATGATGAGTGTTACAGCACTTTCTCTTCCTTCTATTATTATGCTAAGTAAGGTTGTTAAACCTAAACTATTAGCTATATTTATAGGAATTGTAACTATAGGCATAATTATAACTGGGTATTTATTTAATTACTTTAGCTTTTTATTAATGTAATTTCAATTTTTTATTCAATGTAGACTATAGACATTTTATCAAGTAAATGTTTTTATGATTTATTATATAAATCATAGGCATAACAAATAGTTAACGTGTATCTAATATCACTATTAATATTAAATATTAATAAAAAATATTACTGGTTTCAGTAATATTTTTTTATTAATTTATTTATATACCTATATATTTAAAGAATTTCAGCAATAGCTTGTATTGTGTTTTGTATATTTAAAATTCCATATCCCTGAGAGCTATTTGGATAAACATATATTTCTTTTTTAGTTGCCCCAAGCATTAGGTATGTTTTAAGAACTTGTGTAAATAGTCCTCTTCTTGCATATGCACTTTGCTGGCTTATATAATCCATTAAAAGAGCTAAAGCTCCTGTTACTAAAGAACTACTTACTCCTGTTCCTGTAGCTTTAGCATAATTTTGATTTATAAACGTTGATATTATATCAACTCCTGGAGCTACTATATCTGGTTTTGTGTATCTTTCCTTTACTGGTCCTTTTGATGATCCTATCCACATACTAGTTGTTTTATTATTATATGTACCAATAGTTATTACATTTTCTGTTGTTCCATATAATGTTATTGTTGAATAAGAATCTGGATCTATAAATCTTGTATCTTTAGCCATTAACTTTTCATTAGGAAGGTACACATCATAATCTCCCGTTATAAAAAATTCAGGAAATAGTCTTAAAATCCATATTCCAGGCTTTATATCATTTATTCTTATAGATAACTCTTCATTTCCTGAAAAAATCCATGGATAAGTAAGAAACATTTCAAAAGTCGCATTTTCTAAATTAAATTTACCTTTATATACTTGAATATCTGGAGAATATTCTACTGGATCACTAACTTCTCCTGAAGGTGATATTAAAAATGCACTAATTTTTCCCGGTCCATTTGCAGCAACCGTAATATCTAGTGCTTTTTGTTCTCCCACTTGTATAACTACGTCTTGAGGTGTTTGGTCATCTCTAAAAGTTCCATTATAATGAATATCTGTATTTCCTTCATTTCCTGCACCGCTAACTATAATAATTCCTGAACTACTTAAATCAGGAAAAGTATCTAATAAATTAGTTATTATAATAGACTTTGATCTATCAGCTACAGTTAAATTTATTATGGCTAATCTATTATCTCTCTTTGATACATCTATTACATACTTTATAGCCGCTAAAAAATCAGTATTTAAGTAATTTATTCTGCCTTCTTTATAAGCTCCTTCATAGTGTCTTAACTTAACAACTACTAATTCACTATTAATTGCTACACCTTTATAAAGAGAGTTTAATCTACCACTTCCTACAGCTATTCCAGCTGCTATTGTTCCTGTTCCAATATTATCTACACTTAAAGTTGGATCTTTATCTGCTATCGCCTTATTTATTTGTTCTTGACTAAATTCACTTCCAAATATCATCCCTTCTGGAGGATTATTTTTATCACTTTCTTGGTCCCAAATAGATATTATTCTACTAGTACCATCATTTCTTATAAAATCTGGATGTAAATAATCTATACCAGAATCTATTATAGCAACTAATATACCCGCTCCAGATACATTTAAATATGGATGATTATATATATAATCTGTTCCTGAAGCAGCTGTAACAGTAACACCTCCTGCTGTTGATTCATTTATTTCTATTAAAGAGCTCAACGGTGATTCTCTTTGCCACCATGCAACCTCTGGTATTCTATTTAGTATTGTTTCATTAAAATTCACGGGCACATATATAACAGCAAGCTGGCCATTTAAAAGCATATATTTACTAATATTATTTTGACTGAAAGCTTGAACTATATCCCCTTGATAAATTACGGTATATGATGTTTCCATATTTTCCTCCTTACCTTAATTGTTCAAGAATATTTTTATACTAAGAAATCCATATCCATAACTATTGTTATGATATAAAATATTACTATCTCTAACTGCACCAGCTCTAAAATATATTCTTATTTTTTGAACAAATGCTTTATCTGGATATAGTATCTCAATTAATATTTATGTACGCATGACTCAATATCTCCTTTTCCTGAAAATTTAAAAATCTAGTATTTGAACTTAAACCTTATGACGTAGGCATATACATATTTATACTTACATTTAATATGCTTATTGGCTCAAAAACGATCCTCAATATTTCTGGTGTTATGGTACTATCTGATGTTAGTTAAAATGTTACTCTTCTCGTAAGTGAAATTCTTTGAGTTTCTTGATTTGATGGATTTACTAGTCGAATACTAAAATCATCTAAAAAATTAGGCTATATATTAATATATATGTGCTAAACCTGTCTTTATTGTTTAATACTGATATAGATTTATATAAATATGTTATTTCTTACTTTATATAAGTAAATATTTTGAACTAATTAAGTAAAATTCCGTCATAAAGCTTTTTACTATAATACTTAAAATAATTTTTTAGAGATTAGTTTTTGAATTTTAACTAGTTTCCAAATTCTCCTTTAAGATGTAATAAAAAAATAAGGCTTGAATTAAGCCTTATTTTTTATCTTTAATTTGAATATCATCACTTCTTCAAACAAAATTAACTTGTCTTTCATTAAATGTTTTATTTGTTATAACTGCAAACTGTTCTTTGCCAAAATATAATTTTCCTACATATACATCATTATATTTATTTTTAATTTTACCCCATATTTTTTACGTTCTACAGTCATCATCATTCGTTCTTACTATTCTATGACCTTCCTTCTCTCTCTTTCTCATATACGCTAGTACCTCTTCAGGATTATTCGGTTGATTTGATTTATCTGGATTATACGGGCATTAATCTTATAAATTAAATCATTATAATGTTGTTTACTACAAATCAATTATCCAACTCTTGTTCCATTAGGTACTACTTTTTCAGGTTGTGCTAACACAGGAATAATACCATCAGCATATCCAATATCAAAAAGCATCCCTTCCGAAACTTCACCAGCCATTTTCTTTGGAGCTAAATTAACTATAAATAGTGCCTGTTGGCCTTCAATCTCTTTAGGATTATCTCTTTCACCTTTCATTCCTACTAATATAGTTCTTGTAAACTCCCCAAAATCAACAGATAGTTTAACTAACTTGTCTGATTTTTCAACATCCTCAACTAGTTTAATTGTTCCAACTCTAATATCAATCTTATCAATTAAATCCATATTAATATTTGCTTTAACTGTAGCACTCATACCAATTCCTCCCTTTCAACCTACTTTTAAATAATTATAGCATAGGAAGAAATATTAAATGTCCATTATTCAACAACTATGCTATATATCGTAATATATCTTTTCATTAAAATTTGATATAATGAAGGCTAGAGTTAACTAAGTTATCAATACGGAGGTTTTATATGAAAAAACATCGAATATTTACAACTAGTGTTTCAAGTGTGTATCCTTATTATGTAGCCAAGGCTGAACGTAAAAACCGAACAAAAGCAGAGGTTGATGAAATCATATGTTGGCTAACCGGATATAGTCAAGAAGAATTAGAAGTTCAATTAAAAAAAGATACAGATTTCGAAACTTTTTTTTCAGAAGCCCCTACTCTAAATCCGTCAAGACTTTTAATTAAAGGTGTAATCTGTGGCATGCGAGTAGAAAATATTGAAGACCCAATAATGCGAGAGATTCGTTATTTGGATAAATTAGTAGATGAATTGGCAAAAGGCAAAAATATGGATAAAATTTTACGTCATTAAAAATAATTAATATTTTTCCTAATTTAATAAAGTATATATTTAGTAATGCACGGAGAAATTTCCGTGCATTTAGTTTATCTACAGTCTGAAATCTTATATTTTTATAAGGTTTTTTGTTAGTTTTTACTAAATCTATTTAAATAAGTATTTAGATAATAGTATTTATTAAATATACGTAAAACACTTATTTAAAATTATTGATAGTAAAATTAATATTATTAATATATAGATAAATAAAAATTAATATATTTAAAAATAATATTAAAAATATCAAATATATTAATGACATTCTTTAAATATTTTAATATACTAATATTAAAGGAAGTGATAAAGTGCATAAAGTTATAACTAAATGTCCTGTTTGTACAAAAGAGATGAAGATTATGAAATTAAAATGTAATCATTGCAACACAATTATAGAAAATGAGTTTTCTATTTCAAAATTTGATAGATTATCAAAAGATCAGTTAAACTTTGTAGAAGTGTTTTTAACTTGTAGAGGAAATATAAAAGATGTTGAAAAACAATTGGGTATATCTTATCCAACTGTAAGAGGTAAGCTTGATGAGATTAATAATGAGCTAGGTTTAGTAATAAAAAAAGATACAACAAAAGAAAAAGAAAGAATAATGGATATGTTAGAAGATAAAGAAATAAGTTCTGAAGAAGCTGTTAATCTTTTAAAGAAATTATAAATTAAAATATAAAGGAGTAATCAATATGGAAGATAAAAAGAGAATTTTAAAGATGGTTGAAGAAGGAAAAATAACTGCAGAGGAAGCTATAAAACTATTAGAGGTATTAGATTCTAATGAAAAGTGTGATACCGTTGCTAAAGCTGAAATATTTGAAAATGATGATTTTTTTGATATAAAAAATGATGGTCAAAAAGGAAAGATATTATTTGTAAGAGTAAAAAGTGAAGATGGAAGTAAAGTTAAGGTTAATATACCATTAGAATTTATAAAGATAATGGGTGGATTAGGAAATATGTACAATGATAAGTTTGAAAAATACAATATAGATATAGCAAAATTAATGGATGCAATAGATAATGGATTTGTTGGAAGAATTGTAGAGGTAGAAGATGGAAATGACAAAGTTATAGTAGAGATAAAATAGGTTTTTGGGTATGAGAGTAATCATCAAAAGCAAAGAAGATAAAGTTAATATAAACATAATATTACCTCTAGGTGCTATAACGACTTTGCTAAGAGTATCTAAGCCATTTATAAAAATCTATTATAATAAAGAAGTTAAAATTAGCAAAGTAAATTATACATTTAGACCCAATGATGCAGATGTAATTATAAAGGCTTTAAAATACCTAAATAAAGAACATAAAGGGCTAAATCTAGTAGATATAGAACAAGAAAATGGAGATGTTGTAAAAATCAAGATTTAGAAGGGTTATTTTTATACTAATAATGTTATAACTATCCAGATTCTATACAAAAAGATAGTCTAGATAATATAGAATCGATAAAGATTATAAGTATAGATAAAGTAAAAGATGAAAATCTATATAAAGCTTTTACAGAGGGTAATAATATTGATAAGAAAAATGTTGAAATATATAAAGTTAAATATAATATTAAATTTAAAGATGCATCAAAAACACCTATAGACAACGGTGAGGATGAAATAGACTATACATTAGTCAAAGATGAACATTCAAAGTGGAAAATTAATTCTTGGGGACGTTAATAGTTTAATATTTTATGTATTATATATTATAAAATTAATAAGTCTCAAAATTTCTGTTTAGGAACTGCATACAGATTTATAAGCCATTAAAATACACTTTGAGATTCTAATGGCTTTTTACTATTGTCATAAATTTTGAAATCTATAACGATTTAATCTAATTATATTATTTTTTATTCTATGTCCATCATAATTTATAATACTGATTTCACTTATTCTTAATAGTCATATAAAAATTATTAATTTAATTGTTAGTAATCTTGTAATGCTTTAATTTTATTTTTAATTCCTATACTTATCTTATCATCCAAAGATATTTTTTTAAGCTCATTGTTTAAATCTTCTTTTTGATCTTGTGAAAGTGATATTTTTATTGAAGGATCAATGTGCTCTATTGCGATTTTTATATCATAATCAATAAAATTAGATATATCTTCTAGATTATTAATTAAAAATTTTAGATTTTCATATGATATAGTATTAGAACCTCTCCCCTTTTGTACTAAATATTCACTAAGCTGGTATTCCTCATTTGATGCTTTAAAGTAACTACCTGCAGGATCCATTATATCTTCATTCGAATTTAAATACTCAACAAGTTTAATTTGCTTTATTAATTTCTCCTTTTCTGTTAGGTTGCTGTAATTTTTATTAAAGAAAGTAACTAATCCCCATTCAGATGTTAAAATTCCAAGTTTACGATCTTGAAGTTCTTGATTTGAAATTTTACCAAAGTTATTAAGATATCCTACATTTTTATCAATACCCTTATCTCTAATTTCTGTTAATTGCTCAATACTTAAATCTTCTAAGTCTTTATGCATAGCAATTTCTTGCACATTACCATTATCATTTTTATTAGCAAATAGTAGTTGAGAAACTAATACGGATAGAGTTATCGCTAGAATTATTATAATTATTTTTTTATTAAGCATTTAATCTCCCCCCCCTTTAATAGTTTAACTTTTAAACCATCTTCAAATTTTAACTAATTATTCAATTTTTTTGTAGCATTTATAGCTCACTTCTAAATTACAATTAAGAAACCGCTATATCTTTAGATTAAGATTTTCTATTAACATAAAAAAATATATATTTATTACAAATGGAGTAATATAGTATTAAAGTGGAGTAAAGTTAGATATAAAAGATATAGCTTAAAAATTAAGTCGTATTTTTATATCTAGTTTTACTTTATCTAAAAGATGTAATTTATACGTAATTAGATAATAGATCAAGAAAATTTAATCAATCATCAAAAGATAATTCTTGTATTTATAGCCAAATTGTAACTATTTTAGCCTAACTTTTTATAAATACCTTTAGTAAAATAAAAATTAGGTTTGTTATGAAAAACTGTTCATAATATAATTATATTTTTACATTTAGATATCTGTCAAAAAGTGTAATTCTCCATATAGTATTAAAGGTAGTATTTATTATTTTATTGTGTCACTTTAATTCCTTTATATATCAAACTGCACAGACTTATCTATTTTGAGTACAGTTTTAATAGCCTTTGATTTAATTCCTCACAAATTCCAAAATATATAAAAATAAATAGCGACAGTTGGTAGGTGAATATATTGAAAAAATTAATTAAGATAAAAAAAATAAATAAAATTTTAAATGAAAGAGAAAAATGCTTAACTGAAAAAAATTATATTATGACTAATAAATATATAATTAGCAATTTTTTATTAATTAATGAACCAAATTATTTTGAAAAAAACATTTTAGATAATCTTATTAATATATTAATAAAATTACCTAATCCGCAGTTAATATATGCAATTCCACAATTAGTAGAAGTACTACAAGATTTAAATTGGCCCGGGAGTATGGATTCAGTTGAATTTTTATCAAGTCTCCCCATTAAAAAATATATTAAAAGTTTAGAGTATTCACTAGAAAAAGCAATAAAAGAAAAAGATGAAGATTGGTTATTTGGAATTTTTTATCTAATAGATAAGGTCCCTATTAAGGAGAATTATTTTAAAAGAAAAGATATATATATTCAAGCAAGAAGTATGTATAAAAAAATCTGCGAATAAAACCAGACCAATTTTGATACTGGTAATTCCTACTTAAAATTTCGCTATTATATTCTAAATAAGAATAAATCTCTTAAAATTCAAATCAGTGCATTCTAAGAGATTTTTTAATATACTATTATAAATTTATTTTTAATTTTATACATATAATTTATAAAATATATTATAGTTATTTAAATTCACTTTTATAAAATTAAGGAGGATATTATTATGACAATATATCTATTTTTATATTTAATATCTCCTATTTCAGGTATAATTTTTTTAAATATCAGTTTATACATGTAAATATTTATTCTTTTATTATTATACTTAGATTAATTCCTTTTTTACCAGTAATACAATTCAACAATATAACTTATGAGATCAAAAATCTATATTATACTTCTCTATTTATGCTAAATTTTATATTTTTACTATATCCTAAATTATTTACAAAACTTTGTATTAAAAAGAATTATCTTAATGTTCAAAATACAAAGTTAAAATAACTAATCTTTAAACAAGTTTTTGAATTGTAATTTAAATTTCTATATTTTACTCCAAAATAAATCTATCTTAGTCCATTTTATACTTTATTTTTAGATATATATGTTAATATAATCTTTATAAATTTAAATTTGAGTAAGTGTCAATATAATATGAAATCTATAACAAAAGAATTCCTATTACTAATCTTAGAAATTATTTTCATCGCATTCGGTCTATATTGTAAAAGCTTATTTTGCTTAATTATTTAGCTATTTATATGTGTATATACATGTTTGATTCATAAAAGTAAATAATTTTAACTATTTAATTCAACAAATTCTAAAATTTCTCTTTAAGGGCTAGTTATATATAAATAATAATTCTAAGATATTTTTTGCTAGGTACATTTAAACAATCTTTTAGATAATAGTTTAAATCTAATATTATAGAGTAAAAAAGGGGGGCTATTATGAAAAACTGCTCAGAATGTAATTATACATTCACATTTAAAGATAGATTAAAAAGTACACTTGTAAGAGATCTAAAATGTAAAAATTGTAATTCTGTATATAGGATTGAAAGTAGCATTTATCGTTTTATTTATAGCTGTATTGTAATGCTTTTATTAAGTTGTATATCAAATTATGTAAGAATATTTTTAGGTTCTTCAATTAAAGTATTAATTTTATTTATAATCTTAATAGTATTTGATTTAATTCCTCATAAATTTCAAATATATACTAAAATAAATTAATACATTCTCAAGTTTAAGTTTAGGACATACTTAGCTTAAAATAATAAAAAATAAAATGAAGTCTATCTATAAAAAATACGCATCCTAATTAAAATACTTTTTACATTTATTGTCATCCAATTGAAGGAAAATTTTTATAAGTCGTACATTTATATTAAGTTGTATTTGAAAGGTAGTTATTAAATAAGGGAGGTTAAAATATGAACATTTTAGATGTAAGTAATAATAGCGTACTATTAGAACGTTATAATAGCGTACTATTAGAACGTTATAATAGTAGTTCTTTGAAAAAAGTACAAATCAATGTTACTACTAATAAAGAACATACAGATATATCATTAAAAGAACTAAATGCTATTAATAAAGGTAAGCACTTAGCTATAGAAAGCTTAAATGCTACATATAATTCAAACATAAATAAAAAAATTCAAGAGTCTTTAGAACGTAAATTATCTCAGCTTAAAGAAATAAAAAACATGATTGAAAATAAAGATAAAAAAAATGATACAGTAGAAAACACTGAAGTTAATAGCAATATCAAAAGTACAGAAAAACTTAATGATAAAAAAGAGACTTTACTTAGTGAAGATGAACAGACTAGTCTTAAAGATATAGACAAAAAAATATCTGAAACTAATAATGAGTTAAAGGAAATTAGAGTTTTAGCTGAAGAGTTAAGTAAAGAATCTGAATTGATTGATGAAAGAATATATATGTTTAAAAAAATGTATGGTAATGATGTATTTAAAATGGCCGAGAAAGAGGCAATTTTAAAACAAGTCTACGATACTCGAAACAATCCATTAATTCAAGAGCTAAAGAGTACTCTTAATGAAATTATAGAACTTGAAGCACAATTAAAAGATAAATTAAATAATGATGAAGCAGAAGATAAAAAAGAAATATAGTTATATTATCTAAAAATTTGATATTTAACTAAAATTAAGAATTATTAAAGTGTAGTTAAAAAGTTTTTAGTATAAGGTGGTAAATGGCCTTTATATATTAACGATAACTATTCACAATAAATATAAACGATATTATAATATATCTTAAACATGGGAGGTGCTAAATTTGTATTTAAATTCTTTAATTATGTCTTTCATATTTTTTATAGTAGCGTTTATATTTTTTATTTTTAAAAATAAAGCTTGTATCCTAATAAGCGGATATAATTGTATTCCAAAAACTCAAAGAAAAAACTATGATGAACTAAAGCTTAGTAAAGATTTCAAAACTACCTTTTTTAAATACGGCCTAATATTTTTATTAGGATCAATTGGTTGTATATTAATTTCTGATTGGTGTTTTTGGATAGCCTTTACAATTTGGTTAATATACTTTCTTAAAAATGTAAGTTTTGATAATAAAATTTTTGATAAGTATAAAATCAATTAGTAGTTTTTATTTATAATAAATTTAATCTCATTAGTTTCACTATATCAATTCGAAGGATTAAACATCAGTGATTGAAAAATAAATTTTTTAAAATACAGTGTTAAAGTTTACATTTTAATATCCATTTTTCCAACTATCCTTAAAATTTCAGTTTAGTAACTAGTTTATATTTAGAATAAAATTAATACTCTTGCAATCCATTTATTTGGATTATAAGAACATTTTTACTAGATATATTTAAATGTGTTTTTAATAATTAATTAAGTTGTCTATTTGTTGTAATACTTTCTTAATAAATTTGAAATAAATGTTTGATATACTTATTTCAAACATTCTAAGTAATCTTAAATAAAATTTGAAAGGTATGATAAATTATGAAACTCAAAAAAATTATTAGTTTAAGTTTAGTTACTATTTCTATATCTTTATCTTTGGTTGGATGTAGTAGTAATAAGTCAAATGATAGCCAAAACTCTGAAAATAAGGCTACAAAAACAGAAGAAAGTAGTACTAAATATGTTAATATGGATAAAGAAGGAACCTCAAATAAAGTAAGCGCAGATGAGGCAAAAAATATTGTTAATGATAAGTTTAAAGATATAATTGATTCTAATAACTTACTTATTGGAGGAGACTTTTCTGGATTGAGTGATGCAATTCGTATAGAAAATCAAA
>NZ_JAFFPK010000052.1 GCF_017590215.1 Clostridium sp. CCUG 7971 | reverse complement strand
GGCTCTACTGCTTTTCTCATTTAATTGAAATCCTCTATCCCGCACAAGTATACGACTCATCATGTTCTCCCCATGAAGTAGATGGCAATACTTACATCTTGCATGAAAGTGCTGTTTTGTTCATAAAATATATCTTGAACAATAAACAAATTTCTAATTCATCTAAAGTTTCTCTCACTTCATTCGCGTCTGGATCACTTTGCACTGGATCTTCACCAAATATATAATTATGCTTTTAGTTTTTTTATCTTTTAAAACTAAATCTGGGACTTGAGTTAAACTATATCCATTTTTAGGCGATAAGCTTACTTCCCATGCTTTTTCAAATTTTTCTCTTATCTTCTCATCTGCTACATTTTGATATCCTGGATATACATTAGGAAGTACTCCCATATCACAAGTTCCTTGAACATTATTTTGACCACGAACTGGTCCTATTCCAACACTTTCTCTTCCAAAATTTCCAGTTAAAAGCGCAATTGATGCCAATCCTTTTACAACATCTACTGCCTGTGAAAATTGAGTAACTCCCATTCCATAAAGTATCATTGCATTTTTACCTTTTGCATATTCCCTCATCGATTTTCTTATTAAATCAGCTTTAACTCCTGTGAACTTTTCAGCATATTCTGGTGTATATATTTTGACGATTTCTTTATATTCTTCAAATCCTTGGGTATGTTTTTTGACAAATTCTTTATCATAAAGTTCTTCTTCTATTAATACATTTCCAAATGCATTTACTAAAATCATATTAGTTCCACCTTTTATAGGTAAATGTATATCAGCAATCCTCGCTGATTCAGTTACCCTTGGGTCTGTTACTATTATTTTAGCTCCTTTTTCTTTTGCTCTAACTATTCTTCTTGCTACTATTGGATGTGAATCTGCTCCATTATATCCAAATATGAAAAGTACATCTGAGTTTTCTATTTCTGGTATAGAATTAGACATTGCTCCATTACCTAATGAGTAAGCCAGACCGGCTACTGATGGTGCATGTCAGACACGAGCACAGTGGTCTATATTGTTAGTTCCTATTGTAGCTCTCATAAATTTTTGCATTATATAGTTAGCTTCATTCCCTGGTCCTCTTGCAGAACCAGTTCCCATAATAGAATCTGGTCCATATTTTGATTTTATTTTATTTAATTTATTTGCAGTATAACTTATAGCTTCATCCCATTCTACTTTTTCTAAAATTCCATTTTTCCTTATCATAGGTTTTTTAAGTCTTGATGTTAATATTTGTGGATCATTTAAAAAATCCCACCCATAGTAACCTTTTAAGCATAAATTTTCTTCGTTAGTTCTACCATTAGCAGGTTCCGCTTTAATTATCTTATCATCTTTTACTACTAAATAAAGTTGACATCCTGCTCCACAGTATGGACAGACTGTTAAAACCTTTTTCTCCATTTAACTTCCTCCCAATATACTTTTACTATAAACCCTAACTTAAAACTAAAAAGAGTATGACAAATTCTTATAATTTAAATTTGCCATACTCTTTGAATGCTATATTTTATTATGTATATTTTAAATTGTAACACAAATATACTCTATCTGTTTAATATATTCCTATCCATTTTAAGTAATTCATTTTTATTTCATCTTCTTAGATTTATCAACACATGCACCAATTGCTTTTATTACAGATGCTCTCATACCTTCTTCTTCTAACACTTTTACTGCCTCTATTGTAGTTCCTCCTGGAGAACAAACCATATCTTTTAGCTGACCTGGATGCATATTTGTTTCTAAAACCATCTTAGCCGCACCTAAAACACCTTGAGCACAGAACTTGTACGCTTTATCTCTTGGCATACCATTTATTACACAGGCATCAGCCATAGCCTCTATAAACATAAATACATACGCAGGAGAAGATCCACTAGCACCTATTACAGCATCTATTAAATACTCTTCAACAACTTCACTTTTTCCGAAAGAATTAAATATATTTTTTACTTTTTTTAAATCTTCTTCATTTATATTTTTATTTGGACATATTGCACTCATTCCTTCATTTACTAGCGCGGGAGTATTTGGCATAGTCATTACTATCTTTTTATCATTTCCTATTATATTTTCTATGCTTCTTATACTTTTTCCAGCTGCTATAGTTACTATTATTTTACTATCATCTATTAAATCATTTATTTGATTTAATACTAAATCATATATGTTTGGCTTTACAGATATTATTATTATATTTGAAATTTTAGCAACTTCTCTTGAATCTTTACTTACGTTTATATCGAATTCTTTACTTATTTTGTCCAGAGTCTTATCACTTTTTGCAGATGCTATAATATCTTTTGAATTCACAAGATTTGATTTAATTATACCACCTATCATAGCACTGGCCATATTACCAGCACCTATAAATCCTATTTTCATGTCTTATCTCCTTTAGTGCATTAATATTTTAACTCTAATTATAATCTACTTTACCTTATTTATAGAAACATATTTATTATTTTTTATATAAAATCTCCATAAATAATCCTTAGCTTCCTCGGCATAATCTATATTTATACGTTTACTAGTCTCTATTTCAAACTCATTATCACTATATATTTTTTTATTTCCATCATAATAAAAGTCGCTTATATATAACCCGCTGTCTAAAATACTCCTAGAATTTAATTCCTTATTAATATTTAATGCCATACAAAGTTTTCCTGGTCCATTAGTAATATTTTTCTTTTGATAATTACTTAAATTTTCATAACTTTTGCCAAATCTATTATAAGCTATATCTTCAAGACCATTTATAGGCTCTACTGCTCTTATTAAAACACATTCTGGGATATTTTCTACATTCGCGGATAGATTTAAACAATAATACATTCCATAAATTAAATAAACATATATATGTCCACCATCTAAGTATAGAGGTTTTGTTCTATCTGTTTTTTTATCTTTATATACATGAGCAGCCTTATCATTTATTCCCATATATCCTTCTGTTTCTACTATTTTTGTTACTATTTTTTTATTATCATATTCTCTTATTAAGTATTTTCCTAGTATATTCTTAGCTACACTTATTCCATCTTTTCTAAAAAAATCGATATCCACATTTAGCCCTCCTTATAATTTTTTACAAACTTATTATAATCCTAATAATACTTGGAAATATTACTATCACACTTACAAGTCTCGTTACTTGAAGTAACGCTATATCTGCTCCATTAATTCCTAGTTCACTTGCAATTAATGCCATATCTGATGCTCCTGCTGGTGTACAACAAAACATCGCCGTTATAATATCTATATCAAACCATTTACTTATTATAAATCCAATAAGTCCACACATAATAGTATAAGCTATTATCATACAAATTATAGGGATTGTAAATGATTTTAAACTATATACAACATCTATAGTTATACTACTCCCTATAAATGCTCCCGCTACTACCTGTGCTCCTTGCTTTATTATTGGGTATATGTACCCTTTATTGCTATAAATTTTTAATCCTGCCACTCCTATTAATGAAAATATCATAGTTCCTGCTGGTATTTTAGTCACTTTTCCTATAATTCCAAATATGATTGCAATTATTAAAGTAAGTATAATATCTTTATTTTTGTTACCATATTTACAATCGTTTTTATCTATATTTAATTCTATAGTAGAAGCAATATCAATTTGATCTCCATTATCACAAATCATTCTTTTTTGAACTTGCTTTATAAGAGTTGGAAATATACTTATAACTGATATCAGCCGTGCTAATTGAAATACTGCTACCATTGAGGTATCTGCTCCCATTTCTGAGCTTATTATAGACATATCTGCCATACCACCTGGTACTGCAGCAAATAAAGATGATAATAAATCTAGAGATGTAGTTTTATAAATAAATATACCTACTAGGATATTAAGTATTAAAAGTCCAATTATCATTACTATAGCTGGTTTTATTAAATTTTTTATTTCCATTAATTTTTCTTTGTCCATATCTATGCCTATAAATGCTCCAGCTATAACCTGTACAAAAAATCGAGTTGAATTTTCTACATATGCTGCACCTGTAATTACATTAAATATTCCAACAAATACCATAGAACCAACCATAGCTCCGGCTGGTACTTTTAATTTTTTTGCTATAAATGCCCCTATAACACCTACCAAAATTGTAGTAAAAAAATATAAAATCATACCCTATATGCCCCCTTGAATAAAGTCATTATATATAAAAAGACATGGAATAATTCCATGCCTTTGTTATATATATTTTATAAATATCCTAACTTAAATTATACCTTATATTTTCTATTTTACTAATATAATAGCATATTTTTTATATTTATAAATGTTTATTTTGTGTTTATTTAATTAACCAAAGAATTTAAGCAATATACCTGCAACTACTGCTGAGCCTATAACTCCTGCTACATTTGGCCCCATTGCATGCATAAGTAAAAAGTTTGAAGGATTTTCTTCTTGCCCAACTTTTTGAACAA
The DNA here is from genome assembly GCF_017590215.1 of Clostridium sp. CCUG 7971. Classification (GTDB taxonomy): domain Bacteria; phylum Bacillota; class Clostridia; order Peptostreptococcales; family Peptostreptococcaceae; genus Faecalimicrobium. The sequence continues at coordinate 2,815 of NZ_JAFFPK010000052.1, read as the reverse complement.
CCCTCGCAGCCATAGGTACTGCTGATACTCCTGCTGCACCTATCATTGGATTTACCTTCCCTTTAGTTAATTTATACATTAACTTTCCACCTAAAATTCCTGATGCTGTCCCAACTGAAAATGCAAGTAAACCCATTGCAGTTATCCCTAATGTCTGTACTGTTAAGAAAGTTTCTGCATTTGCAGTTGATCCAACTGTAATACCAAGCATTATTGTTATTATATATAAAAGGGAATTTTGTGCAGTCTCAACTAATTTTGGCACAACACCTGATTCTTTTAATAAATTTCCAAACATAAGCATCCCAATTAATGGCGCTGCAGTAGGCAATAATCCTATAACTATAATCATTGCTACTATAGGAAATACTATTTTTTCAGTCTTAGATACTGGTCTTAACTGCTCCATTTTTACACTACGTTCTTTCTCTGTTGTTAAAGCTCTTATTATTGGGGGCTGTATAACTGGAACTAATGCCATATATGAATAAGCAGCTAGTGCTATAGTTCCTAATAAATGTGGAGCTAGTTTAGATGTTAATTGTATTGCGGTTGGGCCATCAGCTCCCCCTATTATTCCTATTGATGCCGCTTCCAATCCGCTAAATCCTAGGAATATTGCACCTAAAAAAGCAAAGAATATGCCAAACTGAGCAGCAGCTCCTAGTAATATTGTCTTTGGATTTGCAATCATTGGTCCAAAGTCTGTACTTGCTCCTATACATAAAAATATAAGTGGTGGAAATATTCCAAACTTAACACCTTGATATAAATAGTAAAGTAGTCCCCCTACTTGAGTATCAGTTGGAGCTTTCATAAGATCTACTCCAGGCATATTAGCTAACAACATCCCTACTGATATTGGTATTAATAAATACGGTTCGTATCCCTTTTTTATAGCTAAATATAAAAATACACAAGCTATAGTTATCATAATAATTTCTTTATATGTAATCATTGCAAACCCTGATTCTGTAAAAAAATCAACTAATATATTACCCACTTTAAAATTCCTCCTTCAGTTAGCTTAAGTTATACTATTTGTAATAAGTTATCACCAAGGTTTACACTTTGACCTTTACTAACACTTATACACATCACTTTTCCATCAACTGAAGATACTATTTCATTTTCCATTTTCATAGCTTCAAGTATTGCTACTACTTGGCCTTTTTTAATATTTTCTCCTTCTTTAACGACTACATTTAATATTGTTCCAGGCATTGGAGCATTAATCATTTCTCCATCTTTATTTTCTATTGCCTTTGAATTTATTTTGCTTCCTTTACATCATCTCTATTATTATCTTTCACTTTTACTTCCTCTATTTCAACCTCATACACTTTTCCATTTAATTTTATATGATATGTTTTAGCATTCATCCTAATATCCCCCTTTTTATAAATCTTAAATTTATACGTTATTACTTAATTCTTGTAATACTTTTTATATGAAGATTTGGGTTTACTTTTCCTTTACCTGCTATTATAGATGCAGCCAAAGCTACAACTACTTTTTCTTCATCCTCTTCATCTGTTAGCGCTAATTCTTTGTTACTTTGGCTATTAGACTCAGATACTAAATCTTTCTTATTATTATTTTCCTTAAAAATATGTTTAAAGCTACTTAATATAAATGAAATTATTAATAAAATTATAAATACCAAACTCATACTTGATAAACTTATATATACTCCCTCTAATAAATTCACTTCATTTCCCATACCTCAATCCCCTATCTCTACATAGTTACTGTTATATATGAAATTTCATCTTCAACCTTATTATATTTTTTACCATACTTGTTTTCTAAAAACTTTGGTGCTACTTGTGGAAATAAAGCATATGCTAAAACATCTTCATCACATTTTGCCAAATCTCCAATTTCTTTTTTCATATTTTCAAATTCTGGATTTAATAAATCTGCTGGCCTTATAGTTATAACTTCCTCATCCCCTATTATGTTTTCCCTTATATCTTTACTTATAGGCGCTGGAGACTTTCCATATTGCCCTCTTACATAGTCTTTTATCTCCTTTGGTACTAACTTATATCTTTCTCCGCTTAGTACATTAAATAATGCTTGGGTACCAACCATTTGACTCATTGGTGTTACAAGCGGTGGATAACCTAAGTCTTTTCTTACTCTAGGAACTTCTTTTAAAACTTCTTCATATTTATCTTCAGCATTTTGCTGCTTTAGCTGTGATAATAAATTTGATAACATTCCTCCAGGTACTTGATATTTAAGTGCTTGTGGTTCCGTTAATAATACTTTAGGATTTAATATATTTTCTTTCATATATTTGTCTCTTATGGGCTTAAAGTATTCTGCTGTTTTCAAAAGCTTTTCCATATCTAAATTTGGATTTCTTTCCATTTCCGAGAATGTTACTGCTAATGATTCTGTTGGTGGTTGACTCGTTCCTCCACTAAATGGAGATATAGCGGTGTCTATTATATCTACGCCAGCTTCAACAGCCTTCATATATATCATATCTGCTATTCCACTTGTACAATGTGTATGAAGCTGAATAGGAAGTATAGTTATTTGTTTAATTTTTTTTACTAAGTTATAAGCATTGTATGGAGTTAATACTCCCGCCATATCTTTTATACAAATTGAGTCTGCACCCATATTTTCCATAATCTTAACTAATTCCAAATAATAATCTGTAGTATGTACTTCACTAGTAGTATAGGATATTGCGCACTGACAATGACCTTTATACTTCTTTATTGCTTTCATTGATGCTTCAATATTTCTTACATCATTTAATGCATCAAAAACTCTTATTATATCTATACCATTTTTT
>NZ_JAFFPK010000051.1 GCF_017590215.1 Clostridium sp. CCUG 7971 | reverse complement strand
TTAGCGATAAATATAAAACTAGGAATATAAATATATAAAATAAAAAGCCATAAGCTTATGGCTTTTTTACATTTAAGAAAATTATAAATTTAAACCAGTATTTGATTAAGGATTTAAAATATATGAAATGCTTATATGTATATAGATTAAGTAAAGTTAAATTTTTACTATTACAATAAAATTAATAGATTTTCAATGTTATAGGTAACAAAAATAAGCATAGGAAAACGAAATTATTTGTTATAAATAACATTTATGTCGAAATATGTATTTGATACAATATTATCAAAAGGAGGAGATAAATATGAAAATAGTAATTTCGATAGATTCTTTAAAAGGAAGTTTAACTTCAATAGAAGCAGCAAATGCAATAAAAAAAGGAATATTAAACGTTTATAATAAAGCAGATATAACAATAATGCCTCTGGCAGATGGTGGAGAGGGTACTGTAGATGCTTTAGTAGAAGGTATGAATGGAGAAAAACAAATAATATCCGTAACAGGACCTTTAAATAAAAAAGTAAATGCAGAATATGGAATATTAAAAGATACAAATACAGCAATAATAGAGATGGCTCAAGCTTCTGGACTTACACTAGTTGAACCAGAACTTAGAAATCCTTTAAATACAACAACTTATGGAGTTGGAGAAATAATAAAAGAAGCAATAGATAAAGGTTGTAGAAACTTTATAGTTGGAATAGGTGGAAGTGCTACTAATGACAGTGGAGTTGGAATGCTTCAAGCGTTAGGCTATGAATTCTATGATGAAAATAATAACTTAGTAGGCTTAGGTGGAAAAGTACTAAATGAAATAAAAAGTATAAAAATAGATAATAGATTAAAAGAACTTGATGAATGCACATTTAAAATAGCATGTGATGTTAACAATCCATTATACGGAAAGAACGGAGCAGCTCACATATATGGACCTCAAAAAGGTGCAACAGAAGAAATAGTTGAAGAATTAGATAAAGGTCTTATTAATTTTTCACAAGTTGTTAAAAAAGACTTAGGTAAAGATATAGCACATGTTGAAGGTGTAGGAGCAGCTGGTGGTCTTGGATTTGCATTTTTAGGATTTTTAAATTCAAAATTAGAATCAGGTATAAAGATAATATTAGATGAAATAAAATTAGAAGAAGTAATAAAAGGTGCTGATTTTGTTATAACAGGAGAAGGTAGATTAGATAATCAAACAGCTATGGGAAAGGCTCCTATTGGAGTAGCAAAACTTGCTAAAGCCAATAATGCAAAAGTTATAGCAATAGCAGGATGTACAACAGATGATGCAGTTAAATGTAATGAAGAAGGAATAGACGCATATTTCTCAATAGTAAACTCTTCAATGACAATAGAAGAAGCAATGGAGAAAGAAACTGCAACTAAAAACATGATAGCGACAACAACACAAATATTTAACCTTATAAAATCAGTTAAATAAATACCTCACAAAAATTTGCTTTACTCATATAGCAAACAGTCTAAGGACAGGAGGCATTGCTCAAGTTTAGCGGTTGAAAATAATATTAAAAAAACTTATTAGGTGGTGGGATAAATGGATGTACAAATAACGACACTAGGAGCATTACTAGGACTTGCAGTAGCAATTATATTGATAATTAAAAAAATACACCCTGCATATAGCTTAATATTAGGAGCTGTAGTAGGAGGATTAGTAGGTGGAGCAGGACTTAGCGGCACTGTAGATGTAATGATAAGTGGGGCAAAAGATATAATGCCTGCGATACTTCGTATAGTAACATCAGGAGTTTTAGCTGGAGTACTTATAAAAACAGGAGCAGCAGCTAAGATTGCTGATCAGATAATAAAAACATTAGGTGAAAAAAGAGCTTTATTTGCACTAGCTTTATCAACAATGATATTAACAGCAGTTGGAGTATTCGTAGACGTAGCAGTAATAACTGTTGCACCAATAGCACTTGCAATATCTAAAAAGTTAGGATATGCACCAATGGTTATCCTTTTAGCTATGATAGGCGGAGGAAAAGCAGGTAATATTATATCTCCAAACCCAAATACTATATCAGCAGCAGAAAACTTTGGAGTTGATTTATCATCTCTAATGGCAGCAAATATTATACCAGCAATAGTAGGGCTTATAGTTACTGTAATATTAGCAAGTATGTTAGCTAAGAAATTTAAAGGAACTAAAACAGAAGTAGCAAAAGATGAGCAAGATAATTTAGAATTACCATCTTTCTTCGCAGCAATAATTGGACCATTAGTAGCAATACTTTTACTTGCATTAAGACCAATAGCAGGAATAGCAGTAGATCCACTTATAGCATTACCAGTTGGTGGAGTAATTGGAGCATTAGCTATGGGTAAAGCAAAGAATCTTAATGAATATATAACTTTTGGACTTTCAAAAATGATGCCAGTTGCAATCCTTTTAATAGGAACAGGTACAGTTGCAGGAATAATAAAGGCATCAACATTACAAGTAACAACAATAGGATTACTTGATGCAATGAATATGCCGGCATTTTTATTAGCTCCAATATCAGGTATATTAATGTCAGCAGCAACAGCATCAACTACATCAGGAGCAACTATAGCATCAGCAACATTTGGACCAGCTATAATGGGAGTTGGAGTATCTCCAATAGCAGGAGCAGCTATGGTTCATGCAGGAGCGACAGTACTTGATCACTTACCACATGGTTCATTCTTCCATGCAACAGCAGGAGCAACAAATATGAGTATAGGCGAGCGTTTAAAATTAATACCATATGAATCTTTAGTAGGACTTTCTATGACTATAGTTTCAACTATAATGTGGGGAATAATGATGTAATAAATGTAAATTAGGAAATAAATAATAGAGACTGATGATAAACAATTAGGAGGCAACAATGTTAGATAATATAAAAAGAACTAAAATAGTATGTACATTAGGACCGGCGTCAGATAAAGAAGAAATATTAACAGAGCTTGTAAAGAACGGATTAAATGTATGTAGATTTAATTTTTCTCATGGGTCTCATGAAGAGCATAAAGAAAGAATGGATTTAGTAAAAAAAGTCAGAAATGATTTAAATCAACCAGTAGCTATATTACTAGATACAAAAGGACCAGAAATAAGAACAGGAAACTTTGCAGACCCTGAAGTTTTATTAGAAGAAGGTCAAAAATTTACTATAACTATGAAAGATGTTATGGGAAGTAAAGAAATATGTAGCGTAAGTTACAAAGGTCTTTCAAAAGATGTAGTGTCTGGAGATACTATATTAATAGATGATGGGTTAGTAGGACTTAGAGTACAAGAAGTTAATGGTGACGATATACACTGTATAGTAGAAAACTCTGGAATAGTCAAAAATCATAAAGGAGTTAATGTTCCTGGAGTAAGTATAAAACTACCAGCATTAACAGAAAAAGATGTCAGCGATATAGAATTTGGTATAGAACAAGGAATAGATTATATAGCAGCATCATTTGTTAGAAAAGCATCAGATGTGTTAGAAATAAGAGAAGTATTAGAAAAAAATAATGCTACACATATTCAAATAATATCTAAAATAGAAAACCAAGAGGGAATAAATAATATAGATGAAATATTAAAAGTATCTGATGGAATAATGGTTGCTAGGGGAGATTTAGGAGTTGAAATACCAACAGAAGAAATACCTATAGCTCAAAAGATGATGATAAAAAAATGCAACAAATTAGGTAAGCCAGTAATAACTGCTACTCAAATGTTAGATTCTATGATTAGAAATCCTAGACCAACAAGAGCAGAAGTTACAGATGTTGCAAATGCTATATATGATGGAACAGATGCAATAATGTTATCAGGGGAAACTGCTGCTGGTAAGTATCCGATAGAAGCTGTTAAAACTATGGCTACCATAGCAAAAAGAACGGAAGAAACATTAAATTATAATGAATTATTAAGAAAAAGAAAGATAGAAGAAGTAACAGTAACAAATGCAATAAGTCATGCTACATGTACTACAGCTAGAGATTTAAGTGCAGCTTCAATAGTAACCTTTACTTCAACTGGACATACAGCTAGAATGGTTTCTAAATTTAGACCGCAGTGTCCAATAATAGCTACAACAGAAGATGAAGGAGTTATGAGAAGATTAGCTTTAACTTGGGGCGTATACCCAATCAAAACATCTCATGCAGGAAGCACAGATGAAATAATAAATAACTCAATAACATCAGCTAAAGAAGTTAATTATTTAAAAGATGGTGACTTAGTTGTAATAACAGCAGGTGTACCAGCTGGAGTAAGTGGAACTACAAACTTAATAAAGGTACATGCTATAGAAAAATAATAAAAAATTTAAATGATTAATCTGTTAATTATTTTTGACAGATTAATCTATACATATAGTAAGAATTTGAGAGGAGAATTAAAATGTCAGCTATAGAATTAGTATATGCAAGAGAAGTATTAGACTCAAGAGGAAACCCAACTGTAGAAGTTGAAGTTGCTTTAGAAAGTGGATCAATAGGAAGAGCTATAGTACCATCAGGAGCATCAACAGGAGCTTTCGAAGCTGTTGAATTAAGAGACGGTGACAAAGGAAGATACTTAGGAAAAGGTACTGAGAAAGCTGTTAACAATGTAAATGAAATAATAGCACCAGAATTAGAAGGTATGGACGCATTTGACCAACCTGGTATAGATGGTTTAATGATAGAATTAGATGGAACTTTAAACAAATGTAAATTAGGGGCTAACGCAATATTAGGTGTATCTATGGCTGTAGCTAGAGCTGCTGCTGATGAAATAGGATTACCATTATTCCAATACATAGGTGGAGTAAATGCTAAGCAATTACCAGTTCCAATGATGAACATAATAAACGGTGGAGAGCATGCTGATAATAACGTTGACGTACAAGAGTTCATGATATTACCAGTTGGAGCAAAAACATTCAAAGAAGCTTTAAGAATGGGTGCAGAAGTATTCCATTCATTAAAGAAAGTTTTAGCTGACAACGGATTAGCTTGTGGTGTAGGTGATGAAGGTGGATTCGCTCCAAACTTAAGTTCAAACAGAGCGGCTTTAGAGTTAATAGTAGATGCTATATCTAAAGCTGGATATGAGCCAGGAAAAGACGTTATGTTAGGACTTGACGTTGCTGCTACAGAAATGTACAACAAAGAAACTAAAAAATACGTTTTAGCTGGAGAAGGAAAAGAATTAACTGCAGCTGAAATGGTTGAATTATATGAAGATTGGTCAAATAACTTCCCAATAATAACTATAGAAGACGGATTAGATGAAGAAGATTGGGATGGATGGAAGTTATTAACTGAAAAATTAGGAAACAAATTACAATTAGTTGGAGACGACTTATTCGTTACTAATACTGAAAGATTAGAAAGAGGAATAGAGCAAGGTGTTGCTAACTCTATATTAGTTAAAGTTAACCAAATAGGTACAATAACTGAAACTTTAGATGCTATAGAAATGGCTAAGAGAGCTGGATACACTGCAGTTATATCTCATAGATCAGGAGAAACAGAAGATACTACTATAGCTGACTTAGCTGTAGCTGTAAACGCTGGACAAATAAAGACTGGTGCTCCATCAAGAACTGATAGAGTTGCTAAGTACAACCAATTATTAAGAATAGAAGAAATGGTTGGAGATTCTGCTAGATACTGTGGATTAAAATCTTTCTACAACTTAAAAAAATAATAAATATTTAAATTTTTATAAAAAAGCTTTTGGTATATGCCGAAAGCTTTTTAGTAACTATGTTTGAAGTGAAGTAGTTCATCGATATGTACTTTAGCATAAGCTGATTTTTAGCTTGGATACCTTGAAATGCCTATTTTATTATGATATATTAAAGTGTGAATAAAATTTGACAATACTAAAAGAGAATGGAGGGGTTACAGATGAATCTAGGAACTATATTAATGGGTGTACAAGTTGTACTAGCTGTACTTTTAATAGTTAGTATAATGCCACAAGATAGTAAAGGAGCTGTGCCTTCACAATTTGGTGGAGAAGGAAATCAAACTTACTTCAAGCCAAAAGGAAAAGAAGCTTTTCTTGGTAGATTAACTAAAATAACATCAGTGTTATTTTTCTTAAATGCATTAGCAATGCTTTTATTAAAGAAGTAATATTAAATAACAGGCCATTATTTAATAAATGTATTTAAGGTATTATTTAAAAGTTAAATTTAATTTTTAAAAAATAATGTATTGAAGTAAAATATAAAAATTTTATTTTAATACATTATTTTAGTTTAAATAAAAAAGTATTCTCTTACTTCATTTTAAAAGATGATTTAAATAAAAGTATATTTACTATTAAAATAACAATTATATAAACATTAACAGCTAAAGTACCAAAGATTGAAACAATAAAGTGAATACCTGCCATAATACATGTTAAAACACCCATTAAAGAATTTTCTAATATCGCATCATTTTTCTTAAGAATATTAATTTGATGAGAAAATGGCATATTTTTTTTGATTATATTAAATGTATTTATAGTTATAAATATATTTACTAAAAATATAACTATAATATGTTGTGTTATATATACCTCATAGAAATTTACAAATATTACACACATAATTAAATAAAAAGGTATTATTATATTAACTAAGCAAGCTTTAATAGCACCCTTATGAATATTCATTTTATTTTTTATAGGTATTGTTTTATATATGTATGATGCTTTGTAATTTCTAGAACGCTTTAATACTATTATTATTGTAGGAATTGAAAGTGCATAAAAATATAAAAGTAGATAAACATATGAATTTAAATTTTCTGTATGTCTATTAAAAATCACAAATATACCAAAGATATTAGATCCCATAGCTGTATATACTATAGTTTTAAAATCTCTATCTTTTCTTATTATATTAGAAACAAAATTAAAAAATATTCTTTCTTCTTTATCTCTACATACAAGATTACTAAATTTCATTGTTAAATTAAACTTTTTTACATTTTTACTGGAATCCATATTATTAAGTTTTTGAAGTTTTTTTTCTAATACCGGTGTAAGTTTTATATATATTAAGATTGATACTAAAGGTACAACTAAAGCTAGAAAAGAAAGTATCAATAATGATTCATTTTTATTTCTTGTTACTATTATTTCAAGTGGAGCTGAAAACCAAAAAGGTGGTAAAAAGTAACTTACTACACCTAAGTTGATATTTTTAAATAGATTCATACTTTCAGATATATTCATTACAAGTATATAACCTAAACTAAATAATATTGTAAATCCTATTTGTATGATAGTAATTATATCTCTAAGCTTTTCTCCATCAAATATATTCAATATAAATAAATAAACTAGTCCAGATATAATTATCATAAAAATATCTATAATTAATATTTCTATTAAGAATACTAAAGAAAATATTAATCCATACTTTATTGATGCAATTAAGGAAAATCCGCTTAATGCTAAACTTATATTTATCATATATATCATGATATGTGTTACTTTAGATGCATTCATTGTTTTTAAACTTATACCCCTAGTAGCTAATATTCCCTTATCCTTTACGTCTAATATTACAGCCGAAAAATCTGAGATAAATGTTGTAAGCATAAGAAACATAAATATTGAAAAGTATATAGCCATTGAGATAAAAGTATTTTTACTAATCATTATAATAATCATTATAAAGAAGCCGATAATTGCATATATTATTTGCATTATTTTATATTGATTTGAAGATTCATTAAACTGAGTATTATTTAATAAGTTAGATGTTTTTCTTGAATCTATAGTTAACTTTGTACTTAAAATTAACCTCATAGTATCATAGTCTACACCTAGAATTTCATATAAAAATCTTAATTTATCAAGTATCTTTAGTGAAACAAAATTATTCATAAGCTATACCTCTTTCATTACAGATATAAATTTTTGTGCAAGTTCTTTATGCTCACTAAAGCCTGTAAGTTGATTAAAGATTTGCTCTAAAGATTTTTGATGTACTCTTTCTTTTAAATCATCAAAGTTACCATCTGCGACTATATTTCCATCGTCTAGTAGTATTATTCTATCACTTATTTTTTCTACCACTTCCATTATATGAGATGAGTAAAAAATCGTCTTACCTTCTTCTTTTAAACTTAGCATAATTTCTTTTATTATCATTACACTATTTGCATCTAATCCACTTAGGGGTTCATCTAAAAATAGTATATCTGGATTATGCATTAAACTAGATATTATAATTACCTTTTGCTTCATTCCTTTTGAAAAAGATTCAATTCGTGAGTTATAAGATTCTTTTACTCCTAAGATATCCATTAATTCATAAGCCTTTTTATCAGCAGTATCATATTTTAATCCATAAAGTTGACCTATAAATGTTAAATATTCTCTAGCAGTTAAGCTTTCATAAGTTTCTGCCACTTCAGGGACATAGCCTATCCTTTTTTTATATTTCTCGTCTTCCTGTGATATATCTTCTCCAAATATTTTAACTACACCTGTATAACCCTCAACTAGCCCTAATATTATTTTTACAGTTGTACTTTTTCCTGCTCCATTTGGACCTATATATCCTATTATACTTCCCTTATCTACTTCTAGATCTATTCCTTTTAAAACTTCTTTCCCTTCGAAGCTCATCTTTAGATCTTTTATAAATATTACTTTATTCATAAGTGTCCTCCCTGATAGTAATAAAACAGTCTATAATTTTATGTGAAAAATATCATATTATATAATTTATTTAATAAAGAGTATCATAAAAAAATAAAAAAATTACAAAAGTGGACTGAATGGTATATTTTCTGGACTAAATAGTTTTCAATATATAATTCAGTTAAAAGGATATTTAATTTTTGATAAAAGAATAGATGGTCATAATATCTGATAATTATATATGCAAAGAGAGGAGTACTATTTATGAAAGCTCAAGTTAAAAATCTAAAAAAGCTATGGAAAAAGGTTAATACCAATTCCATAGCTTTTTATCTAATTTTATTTATCAAATACTGTATTTTTAGCTTTCCATTCTTCCATTTTTATTTCAAGCCAGAAACCATATATTCCAAGTGTTATTATAGTTAATAACCACCATTTTATATAATTAACAAATAATGATCCACCCGTTCCAGTGAATTTAAGTCTTCTACCTTCTATAACTGTATGCTTTTTAATCCAACTATGCTTTAAAGTAACTGCCCAAGGTGTAGCAATTCCTAAAGTGAAAAATGTTATTAAAAATGCCATGATATTAATTCCTATAAGTTCTAAAACCCCACCATCAAATTCTGATTTTTGATAATCCATTATGCCATCTCCCTCTATGATTTATGATATTGTAATTATACACTAATATCATAAAAATGAAACTTAATTAAACCTTAAATAAATATTATTTAATTTTAAAGTAAACTGTGGGATTTAGATTGAGCATATTTATAGGAATTGTTTTATTATTTGACTTAATAATGGAGTTGTTTAATGAAATACAACTAATTAAACATTAAACGTATAAAAAAATATAACCTTAGGTATAATATATACTTAAGGTTATATTTTTTATTATCCTTGAGAAACTTGTTGTTTAACTATTGATATTTCAGTTTCTGAAGCAGGTTGTGCTGGAATATAATATCCTTTTTCTTTAGCTTTATTAAAAAGGTTATATTGACGTATTTCATCGTTATCTCTCATTTGTTGTAGAGTTTGACGAAGTTGTTCATTTTCAGTTTGAGCTATTATACCACCATAGCCAGCTAAGCTAGCATTTATACCAGCTAAATAATCATTTACTATCTCTTTTTCTTGCATTTAGTTACCTCCTATCCTAAGAACATTATTAGTTTTTCTTTGCTTTCTTTTGCATCTTGAGCGTCTTTTTCAAACATTTGCTTTAACCCTGGATCAGAGCATTGTGAAGCATAGTCATTTAATTTCTTTTCAATTGTGCAGTGAGCACCGATTAAATGTCGTAGATTTTGTAGCTCTAATTCATTTAAATTATCCATAATAGTCAACTCCTTTACTTTAGATTCAATAGTAGTATTATCGAAGTTGTCTGAGTATATTCAACAAAATAACTAATAATATATTTTCTTATTATAGAAGATAATGTAAGATAGTTTGTTTATTAGCTATTAGAATGGTTTTACTATGAAATATTAAATAATAAATAATATTAAAAAAATATATAGCTTATAAAAAGTATTTAAATCATAAAAAATTATTTTAATTGTTTAATTAATTTAATGACTGAAATTTGACAGTTTTACCAAAGTATTACAATGGTGTATAATGATTAAATGGTAATAATAAAATATAAATATAGAATTAATAAAGTAAATTAATATTAATTATATACAATTAATATCATAGTATAAAATATAATAAATTTTTTGAAAAATAAGATTTATATAATAATGAACATGGAGGTACGTTAATGTTACCAGGACTTAAAGAACGTTTATTGGGACTTATAAATGACCCAGATTATAGCCCTTTAAAGAAAGAAGAACTAGCTGTTATTTTTGATATACATGCATGTGAAACAGCAATGTTTTATAACTTCTTAGATGAACTAGAAGAAGACGGCTATATATGCAAAACTAAAAAGGAAAAAATAATAGCACCTAAAACTATGGGGTACTTTGTAGGGAAATTTGTATCACATAGAAAAGGATTTGGATTTGTTGAATCTGATGAAGAATATACACAAGATTTATTTATACCAGCTTGTGATATAAACGGAGCTATGCATAATGATAGAGTTATGGCGGAAATAGTAACTCCAGCTACTGATGAAAGAAGAGCTGAAGGTAAAATAGTAAAAGTTATTCAAAGAGAAGTAACTCGTATTGTAGGGACATTCCAACCAAATAAAAATTTTGGATTTGTTATACCTGATGATAAGAAGTTTAATAAAGATATATATGTACCTAAAAAATTCTTTAGTGGTGCAAGAGAAAATGATAAGGTTGTATGCGAAATAACTGTATGGCCTAAAGAAGATAGAAAACCAGAAGGTAAAGTTGTTGAGGTATTAGGACAAAAAGGATTAAAAGAAGTAGAAATACATTCTATAATAAAAGCTCATGGATTACCTGAAGAATTCCCTAAAAAGGTATTAGATGAAGCAGAACATGTAGCTATACCAATACCACAAGAAGAAATGGAAAGAAGATTAGATATAAGAGGATTAAAAACATTTACAATAGATGGAGACGACGCTAAAGACTTAGATGATGCTATATCTATAGAAATGCTGGATAACGGAAACTTCAGCTTAGGTGTTCATATAGCAGACGTTACTCATTATGTAAGAGAAAAAAGTAAATTAGATAAAGAAGCTTTAAAAAGAGCAACTTCAGTTTACTTAGTAGATACAGTAATACCAATGCTACCTAAAACACTTTCTAATGGAGTATGTAGTTTAAATCCTAATGAAGATAAACTTGCTTTATCAGTATTTATGGAAATAGACCACAAAGGTAATGTTGTTAAATACGATATAAAAGAAACTATAATAGATTCAGATGCTAGAATGACATATACGGAAGTGTCAGATATTTTAGAAAATGATGATGAAGAGCTAAAAGCAAAATATTCTAATCTAGTAGAAGAATTTAAAAATGCAGAAACTTTAGCGAAAATATTAATGGATAGAAGAACTAAGAGAGGTTCAATAGACTTTGACTTCCCAGAAGCTAAAATAATATTAGATAAAGAAGGTAAAGTTTTAGAGATACAGCAATATGAAAGAAGAATATCAAATAAAATAATAGAAGAATTCATGCTTATAAGTAATGAAACAGTAGCAGAGCATTTCTTCTGGTTAAATGTTCCTTTCGTTTATAGAATACATGAAACTCCATCGGTAGAAAAAATGCAAAACTTAAGCAAGTTTGTTTCTACATTTGGGTATACTATAAAAGGTGATATGGAAGAAGTACACCCTAAAGCTCTTCAAGCAATAGTTGAAGGAATAAAAGGAAAAAGAGAAGAAGAAGCAATAAGTACAATAATGCTTCGTTCACTAAGACAGGCAAAATATGCTCCTGAATGTGTAGGTCACTTTGGATTAGCAGCTAAATATTACTGCCACTTTACTTCTCCAATAAGAAGATATCCAGACCTTCAAATACACAGAATAATAAAAGAGCAATTAAATAATAAATTAAATCAAAAAAGACAAGACCAGCTTAAAAATATAGTAGATTATGCATCAGTTCAATCATCTGAAAGAGAAAGAAGTGCAGACCTTGCAGAAAGAGATGTTAAGGACTACTACAAAGCAGTATATATGTATGATAAGATTGGTGAAGAATTTGACGGTGTAGTATCAAGTGTAACTTCATTTGGTATGTTTATAGAACTTCCTGATACTGTTGAAGGACTTATAAGACTTGCAAATATTACAGATGACTATTATATTTATGACGATACAACATATACTATAATGGGAGAGCGTACTAAGAAGACTTTCAGAATAGGTGATCCTGTTAGAATTAAAGTTGATAATGTAAATATAGATGCTAGAGAAATAGACTTTAAATTACTATATAAAATAGATGAAAATAAAAATGTAGATAGCGAATAGTGATATATATATTGTATTAGTCAATATGACATAGTTATATTGACTAATACATGTAAATATGGTATATTTTTACTAATAATAAGCTTATTGTTTATGAATAATATAAAAGTTAAGAAGGTGAATTTATATGAGTGGTAAAAAAGTATTAGCTAGTAACAGAAAAGCAAGACATGAGTACTTTATAGAAGAATCTTATGAATGTGGAATAGAATTAAAAGGTACAGAAGTAAAATCTATAAGACAAGGTAAGTTAAACTTAAGTGATGGATTTGCATCTGTTGATAATAGTGAAGTATTTTTAAAACAAGTTCATATAAGCCCATACGAACAAGGAAACATATTTAATGTTGATCCTTTAAGAACTAGAAAATTATTACTTCATAAACATGAAATAAGAAAGCTTATAGGTGCTACTACTATAAAAGGTTATTCATTAGTTCCTTTAAGTGTTTATCTTAAAAATGGTAAAGTTAAAGTAGAATTAGCACTAGCAAAAGGTAAAAAACTATATGATAAGCGTCAAGACTTAGCGAAAAAAGATGCTCAAAGAAATATAGAAAGAGAAATGCGTGGAAAATACTAATACTTTAGGTAAAGATTTCTTTAATAACAAGTTAATAACATTGATTTTTGATTTAAAAAGTATTATATTATAGATACACTAAAATTAAATATAGATGGTGAAATACAAAAGTTTGCGAATTAAAAAGTCTTTAAGACTCTAAACTTACCACGGGGGCGTAAAGGTTTCGACGTGGGTTTGGAACTTGGGGCTGCGTGTCGTGTTACTCTGGGTCACGTAAAAACTGGGGAAAAAAATAAACGCAAACGATAATTACGCTTTAGCAGCATAATGCTGCTCGACCCGCCGAGCCCTCCTGCCGGTTAGGCCTGGTCGTCATTTATGCAGGGAACTACTTTTAGGGTGTCTCGACTAAGAGTGGACTAATTGGGACTGGTCAATCACATAGCCTGCCACTGGGCGATGTGTGAGACGAGAATCTAAATCAGTTGGCTACACACGTAGATGCAACAGGGAAAGAGCTTGCGGACAGGGGTTCGACTCCCCTCGTCTCCACCATTGAAATTCATGAAAAAGCTATTGATAAATTATCAATAGCTTTTTCATTTTATATAAAGTTTATTTTACGATATAAATTAAAAATAATAACGTAATACTTATAAATAAGTTTTTGTTTATTTTTATTATTAATATAGTATAATTAAAAAGAAATTACAGGCTAGAGGGAAGAGAGTGTGGTTTCTATATAATTAATTGATATTAATCGATTAAACCACTCTTATTGTATTAGTAAGAGTGCTTTCTTGCGCCTAAGAAAAAAGTTATGAAGCTTTAAAAGTACCAACTAATAATATACGATAGAAATGAGGTTTAAAGTGAAAAAATTTAAGTCTTTTAAGACAATAATTCTAACAATTTTAATATTAACATTAACATCTCTTAGCAGTATAGCTAATGCACAAGAGAACATAGGTCAAATTCAAGGAATAGTTGCCCAATCAGCAATAGTTATGGATATGGATACGGGTGAAGTTATTGCATCAAAAAATGCTGATAATCAGATGCCTGTAGCAAGTACTATAAAATTACTAACATCATTAATTTACGCAGAAAATACTTCAAAGTCAGAGAACATTTCATTTACTGAAGATGTACTTAAAACTACTCAAACTGCATTAAATAATTTCAAGAAAGTTAATCCAGGAGATAAAATTTCAAGTGATGATCTTATGAAAGCTGTTATGATTTTTTCTGCTAATGATGCTGCATATCTGATGGCAGACTCTGTAGCTGGAAATACTAAAGATTTCGTAAAGATGATGAACGATAGAGTAAAGTCTATGGGATTAAAAGATACATATGTAGTAAATCCATGTGGGTTAGAACGTGATGCTCTAAATCCAGAAAATAAAGAAATAAATTTATCAAGTGCGTATGATATAGCAATAATTGCAAGAGAAGCTTATAAGAATGAATGGATTAGAGATACAATATCAGAAAAAAATAAAAAGGTAACTATTGACTTAGCAGGATCACCTGTTATTCTTGAAACAAGAAATAAAATGCTTGGCGAATATGGCAATATAGGTGGAAAGACAGGAAATGAAACTAAAGCAGGTCGTTGCTTTGTTGGTTTCTTTGAAAGAGGCGGTAGAAATCTAGTTACGGTTGCTCTTAATTCTGAGTATGGAGTACATGATGTAGATGTATTTAATGATAGTAAGGTAATAGCAGACGATGGATATAATGCTAAAAAGCAAGTATTTAAAAAGACTGGAGAAAAAATTGATACAGTAAAATTAGAGTACAAGTTATTTGGGTTCTTTAGACCTAAAAAGACTGTAGAGGCTCCAATTGTAGCATCAAAAGATATAATGTATTATAAAAATCCTATCAATGATAAAAATGCAAAAATAGAATATAATGATAAAGATAAAAATAAAAATGCATGGAAATTAGCAGATAAAGAAGTAGAACTAACATTTTCATTACCAAATTATAAAGCAAAAGTATTAGGAAAAGTGGATATATCATTATTTGATTTAATTAAAATGAATATAGTATCATATGGTATTGCTGTTACTGTTTTAGGATTTATTTTAGCAGTGTTTGTAATATTATATAGGAAAATATCTACGAATAGAATACGTAAAAGAAAAGGATATATGTTTTATAAAAAATAAATAGAAGTTAAGAAATAGTGGATATGATTCTTGTGAATCGTCTCCACCATTGAAATCCACGAAAACACATTGATAAAATTGTCAATGTGTTTTTTATTTATAAACCTTACATAGATGTAATACCTATGTAAGGTTTGAAGATAGTTATACTATAGTATTTAAAGTAAAATTCTTATATGAGAAAAATCATATAAGAAAAGAGGATTAAACAAATGGAATTAATAGAAATATTTAAAGCTATGATTTTAGGTATTATAGAAGGAATAACAGAATGGCTACCGATAAGTAGTACAGGTCACATGATACTATTAGACGAATTTTTACAGCTAGGAATATCAGATTCGTTCAAAGAAATGTTTTTTGTTATAATACAATTAGGTGCAATAATGGCAGTAGTAGTTTTATATTGGAAAAAGATATTTCCTTTCTCATTTAAAGAAAATCAAGTTATAAAAAAATACATAATAACAATGTGGATAAAAATAGTTATAGCCTGCATGCCAGCAGCAATTATTGGTATATTATTTGATGATAAGATAAACTTATTATTTTACAATTTTCAATCAGTAGCTATAGCTCTTATAGCATTTGGAATTTTGTTTATTGTAGCAGAGAACTATAATAAAGGAAAAAGTTCTATAGCAAATAATATAAATCAATTAACTTATAAAATGGCAATAGTTATAGGCCTATTTCAATTAGTAGCAGCTATTTTTCCAGGTACATCACGTTCTGGTACAACTATACTTGGTGCTTTATTAATAGGGGTATCTCGGGATGTAGCGGCTGAATTTACATTTTTTTTAGCTATACCAGTAATGTTTGGTGCTAGTTTACTTAAACTGATTAAGTTTGGTATTGTATTTACAAGTTTTGAACTTACTGTATTATTAGTAGGTATGGTAGTTGCATTTATAGTATCTTTATTAACTATTAAATTTCTTGTAGGATACATTAAAAAACATGATTTTAAAATCTTTGGTTGGTATAGGATAGGACTTGGCTGTATACTTCTAATATACTATTTTATGATGATGTAAAAATTAATTAAATATAGGAAAGCTATAGCAATAATGACAATGCTACAGCTTTATTTACTATAAAACATGGTATACTAATTACAAATATAAGTTATCAAAAAATGGTAAAATAAGAACTGATATGGAGTGAATATATGAATAATAGAATTTATATTATAGAAGATGATACTTCCATAAGTACATTGTTAAAAGATTACATAGACAGATACGGATTTGAAGGGGTTATAGCGACAAATTTTAATAATATAATAGAAGAGTTTGAAATATGTAGACCGAGTTTAATATTATTAGATATAAATTTACCCAAATTTGATGGGTTTTATTGGTGTACGAAGATAAGACAAAAATCAAATGTACCTATAATATTTATATCAGCAAGGGAAAGTGGAATGGATCAAATCAGAGCATTAGAAAGTGGTGGAGATGATTATATAACTAAGCCGTTTCAATATGAGGTAGTGATAGCAAAAATAAAAAGTCATATGAGAAGGTCTTACGGAGAATACGCTCTAAAGCTAAATGAAAGAATAGTTGAATTAGATGGACTTAAATTTTACCCTGAAAGATTGGAAGTAGAATTTGAGGATAAAAATGTAATCATAACTAAAAAAGAAGGGATATTACTTGAATGTCTTATGAAAAAATATCCAAAAGTAGTTAGTAGAGATTATTTATTAGAAAAAATATGGGATGATATTGAATTTGTAGAGGAAAATACATTAAATGTTAATGTAAGTAGAATTAGAAAAAGACTTAATGATTTAGGAATAGAAGATGCCGTGAATACAGTAAGAGGGGTTGGCTACAAATTAAATAAGAATTGGTAGGATTATAATATGAAATTATTTATGAATGAATACAAAGGATATATATTCACTTATTATGCAGGGCTTATAATAACTCTTACGTATTGTAAACTTATGAATTTTATAAAAGCATCAGAGATAATCTATATATTATTATTTAATACTTTTATTGTAAGTAGCTTTATAATCTATAAGTACATAACAACTAAAAGAGCTTATGAAGTTTTTGAAAAAGGCATAGAAAACTTAGATGAATCTATATTAGATTTAGGAAAATCACCTATAGGAAAAAATGTAGCTAATGTGTTAAATCAACAATATAATCAATACAGATTAAAGATACAAGAACAAAATAAAATGCATAACGATCATTTAACTTTTATTAATCATTGGATTCATCAGATGAAAACTCCAGTATCTGTAATCAATCTTTTGCTACAAGAATATGAAGGTGAAGAGATATCATCAAATATACAGGAAGAGTTAGACAAAATAGATAAAGGACTTAATATGGCAATGTATTTTGCTAGATTAGATCAGTTTCAAAAAGATTTCTCAGTGGAAAAAGTTAATTTATATAATGATGTGGTAGAACTGGTAAATAAAGAAAGACGATTATTTATTAAAAATAGAATAATTCCTAAAGTAGAATTGGACAAGGATTTAGTGGTCTATAGTGATAAAAAGTGGCTAAGATTTATAATAGAACAAATAATAATAAATGGTGTAAAGTACTCAAAAGATTATGGCAAATATTTGACTATAAAAAATAGAGAAGATGATAAATACATAATAATAGAGATAATTGATGAAGGAATTGGTATATCTAAAAAAGATATAAAAAGAGTATTTGATCCATTTTTACAGGTGAAAATGGACGTGATTTTGGAGAATCAACGGGTATGGGATTATACATAGTAAAGACAGTATGTGACAACTTAGGTCATGAGGTAGAAATAAAATCGAAAATTGAAAAAGGCACACAAGTATCAATATTATTTAAAAAATAAAGAAAGTCAATAGTTATAAGCTATTGGCTTTTTAAATATACAAAAATACAAATGAATAAAAGCAAATAAATAGAAAAAAATAATGCGAAAAAATGAAGATAAATACAGAAGCAGATATAAATATAAGTAAACCTTACATAGATGTAATGTAGATGTAAGGTTTGTAGATAGTAAGATTTTAACATCTAAATTAAACTTGAAGTATAAATAAATTTAATAAATTTAGAGAAGGAGAACCACATGGATATTTTAAAAGTAAGTAATTTAAGCAAAGTATACGGAAGTAAGGTAGTATCAAATGCATTAAAAGATATAAGTTTTAACATAGAAGACGGAGAATTTGTAGGAATAATGGGGCCAAGTGGTAGTGGAAAAACTACCCTATTAAATTTAATCTCAACTATAGATAAACAAACTTCAGGGAAGATTACTTTAGGTGACAAAGAGCCACATAAGTTAAAAGGAGATGCCCTTGCGTTATTTAGAAGAAGAGAGCTTGGATTTGTATTTCAAGATTACAACTTGCTAGACACTTTAACAATAGGTGAAAATATAGTTCTGCCATTAACTTTAGAAAATGTACCTGTAAAAGAGCAAGATGAAAAATTAAAAAAGGTATCAAAAATACTAGGAATAGAAGATTTGTTAAATAAAAGAACCTTTGAAGTATCAGGTGGTCAAGCTCAAAGGACTGCTATTGCAAGGGCTTTAATAAATGATCCTTCTATAGTTTTGGCTGACGAGCCAACAGGAAATTTAGATTCAAAGTCAGCACAAAATGTTATGGAGTTATTAGAAAAGATAAATAGGGAAGAAAATGTAACGACTATGATGGTAACTCATGACCCAGTGGCAGCAAGCTATTGCAATAGAATTTTGTTTATAAAAGATGGTGTAATATATAATGAAATTTATAAGGGTGATAATAGAATGCAGTTTTATCAAGAAATAATGGATGTACTTTCTTTGTTAGGGGGTAGCAAGTAATGAATTTTACAGAGTTTGCAATTAAGAATGTAAAACGAAATATTAAATCATATATAGGACATTTTTTTAGTATACTTATATCTTCTACATTACTTCTTTCTGTTAATATGTTCATAAATCATCCAGACGTAGATACTTCATTATTTCCAGGTTATTTGATATTGATGATGAAGCAATCAACAGTTATAATTTATTTGTTTTTATTTCTATTTGTAGGTTATTCAGCAAGCGTGTTTTTAAAAAGTAGAAATAAAGAGTTTGGTATTTTATATACGATAGGAATATCAAAAAAGCAAGTTAGAAAAATGATTTTCATAGAAAATTTAATAATGAATACTTTAGCATCAATTTTAGGAGTTTTTATAGGATTAATTTTCTCTAAAGTAATATTGATTGTTATATCTTCATTAATAGGTATAGAGCCATTAAAGTTTTATGTTCCAATAAAATCTATGGGTGCAATTATTTTATACTTTATATTATTGTCATTATTGATTTCGTATTTTATATGTTTTGTGGTTAGGGAAGATAAAGTTATAAAGTTACTTAAAGGAACACAAAAACCTAAAAAAGAGCCAAAAACATCACCTATATTATCAATACTTTGTGTTTTGTTATTTGTAGTTGCCTATTATAGAGCGGTTACCGTAACAGAATCACAGTTGATAAGTACAATAGTACCAGTAACTTTTATGGTTATTATAGGGACATATTTATTATTTTCACAGCTTAGTGTATTTATTATAAAAAAGCTTAAAGGAAATAAGTCATTTTATAAAAAAAATATTAATATGTTATGTATAGCAAATTTACATTATAAAATAAAGGATAATACAAGGATGCTTTTTTTAGTAACAATAACTTCAGCTGTTGCATTTACTGCTATTGGATCCATACATTCATATTGGACAGACTTGATTAGTCAATCAGAAATGGATTTTCCTCAAGCAATATTTTATGCTACTGAGAGAAAGAAATTAAATAACAGCAGTAATAATAATGAAGAAAACAGAGTAAAGAAGTTAGGGTCTTTGTTAGAAGAAGAAAATATATCATATGATAAAGTTGAGGGGAAATTTAAAACTGTGGTTCTTAAAGATAAAAATAGAGATATAAAGATAATCAAAGAGTCGGAGTATGCTCAGTTGGCTGGGGCGAAAGGATTTGAAATAATAAATTTTAAATCTAATGAAGCGATTTCATTGTCAAAAGAAAGCCGTAAGAATAAAGATGATTTTATAAATATAGATAATAAAAGTATAAAAGTAAGACAAGTTAAACAATCTGCTGTGCCAACATATTATGGCATGTATATGTATGTAGTTAAAGATGATTTTTATGATAGTATAAATACAGAGTATATAGAAGATGAATTTGTAGCGATAAATACAAGTGATTATATGAGTACTTTAAATGCCAGCAAAATTTTTGAAGATGTTTATAAATATGATAAAGAATATAAATTTTTATCTAAATCAATTATTGTAGAAAACGGAAAAGTAGCCTATGCGGTTCTTCTATTCTTATCAGTATTTATAGGATTGATATTTTTTATTACTTCTAGCAGCTTTTTATATAATAAGATTTATAGGGATTGCCAAGAGGATAAGGTAAAATACAGAAAACTTAATAAGATAGGATTAACTTATAATGAGATAAAGAAAATATCAAGAGTGGAGATAGGTGCTTTATTTTTTATTCCATATATGGTTGCGGTTATACATTCTATATTTGCACTTTTAGCTTTTAAAAGTGCTCGTGGTGTAGATATTGCATCATCTTCGTTTTTAGTTATGGGAAGCTTTTTTATAGTTGTATGTGTGTATTTTTTAATTATAAGGAAAAATTATCTAGATGAGATAAAAGAGTGTTTAATAGATTAAATTAAAATTTGATGTAATTGAAAAAAACATATAGATAGTTAATATTAAGATAACAAAAATAGTTTAAAAAAATATCAAATGTGTTATGATAATCTTATTAAGAAGAAACAAAAAAGGACTACAATCTATTTGGTTGTAGAGTGTAGTTTCCATAAAATAATAGTTTATTTACGGACTTGATTTTTAAGTCAAGTTCGAAGACACTCTTACTTTTGGTTGGGCGAGAGTGTCTTTTTAATTTATCGAATATGTAACTAGTAACTATACTTGATGGTATACCTACTAGAAAGCTAATCATTATGTTAAAAAGAAAATTGTCTATACTTCTACCTCCTTCCTATTGGAAGTAGGTTAAAGCCCTCGTATGGAAACAACACTCTAATAGATTGTAGTCTATTTGAGATCATAACATAATATTAAAGATAAATATATATTGAAGCTATAAAAATAATCAAATAGATAATCGTGGATATGATTCTTGTGAATCGTATCCACCATTGAAATCCACGAAAATCATATTGGCTATGTAGTCAATATGGTTTTTTAGTGTATAAATATAATTTAAAAGAATTATATTTATATTGACAATTACACTTTTGTCTAATAATATTAAATTAAGAAAAAGACAAATGTCTAATGAAAGGAGATAGTATGATAAAAATTCCTAAGACAGAGTATCAAGTTATGAAATTTATTTGGTCTCAAAAATCATCAAAAGTTTCATCTAAAGAAATAGGGGATTATATGCTAGAGAAGTTTAACTGGATTAAGCCAACCACTGCTAAAGTTCTTTCGAGATTAGTTGAAAAAGATTTTTTACAACATGAAAAAGAAGGAAGGAACATTACCTACACTGTACTAGTAAAGGAAAATGAATATGTAAAGTTTGAAACAGAAGAGTTTTTTGATTTTGTTCATAACAAGTCATTAACAAGCATAGTATCAACTTTGGGAGATGGCGATTCTATAAGTGATGAAGATATAAAAGAACTTGAAGAATGGATAAAAAATAGGTAATAAATATGAGTAATATAATGTCAGAAATAATAAAATCAAGTCTATATATTACTATATGTATATCATTGATTTTTATATTAAAAGATAAAGTTTTAAATAAATATAGTGCAACATTTAAATATATTTTATGTATTGGTATAGTTATAAGAGGTATATTTATTTTTAAAATAAACATTGCAATGCCAAAGTTTTTAGATAGATTAGTCAATATAAAAGATAATATATTAAACTTTGATAACACTGCTTTACAAAGTAACTTACATATAGATATTTTAGAATTAGCATTTTTTATATGGATTATAGGAGTAGTAGTAAAATTTATACATTATGGTAATTATAACTTTAAACTTTATAAAAGAATAAAAAGCTTAAAGATAGAAGTTATTGATAGTGATATGCACAATATACTAGAAAACCATGTAAATAATTTAAAAATAAAAAAACAAATAAAGATATACAAACTAAATGGAATTTATTCACCTATGATTGTAGGAGTAATAAATCCTATAATTATAATACCAAACAAAGATTATAGTAAAAATAATTTAAATTATATATTTAGACATGAGTTAATTCACTATAAAAGAAAAGATAATATATTAAAGGTTTTTCTGATTTTGTTTAATACTATTCACTGGTTTAATCCACTTGCATATATATTTGCAAAGTACTTTCATGATCAGTGCGAACTATCTTGTGATGAATTAGTTATAAAAAGGTTATCACTTAATGAGATAAAAGAGTATTCAATGCTTCTATTAGATATGATGAAGTACAAAAATAAGCTTGAATCATCTATGTGTGTATCTTATTTAAGTTATAATAAATCTAATATAATAAAAAACAGGATAGAAGGAGTACTAAGTCATGACAAACTCAAAAAAGGAAGTCTGTTTATTATAGTATTGTTTATAATGTCTTTTGTATCAGTAATATCAATTGATAATAATGTATATGTATATGAGAAAATTATTGAAAAACATAATGATGGGAGTATGGTGGTGGATTTTACAGATCCATTAGATCAAGAATATGTAAGAAAAATGGTTAATAAGTATGGTCACTATGAAGTAACAATAGGAAAATCAAAATATTCATTTTCAAAATCTAGTGGCATAAAGTAAAATAGCTATAAAAAAATAGTGACTTAAATAGACTGGTACTCTATTTAAGTCACTGAAAAAATTAAAATAATAATTTGTATTTCTATTTTAATATAAGGAGATAGAGAATGGAACTAAAAATTGAAAATCTATATAAATCATATAAAAATAAAGAGGCATTAAAAAATATAAATATAATAATGAATGCTGGTACATATGGATTACTTGGTGAAAACGGTGCTGGAAAAAGTACTCTTATGAGAATACTTACAACTATTGATTTTCCCACAAATGGAAGCATAACTTTTGATGGATATGATATAGTAGCACTTGATGAAAAGTACAGAGATATAATTGGATATATGCCACAAGATTATAATGTATTTTCTAGCTTTACAGCAAAAGATTTTTTAGAATATATGGGTACTTTAAAAGGGTTATCAAAAGAAGAATTAAATAAAAAAATACCAGAAGTATTAGAGTTTGTAAATTTATCTCATGTAGCTAATAAAAAGGTAAAAAGTTTTTCTGGAGGTATGAAAAGAAGGGTAGGCATAGCACAAGCAATATTAAATGACCCTAAAATACTAATATTAGATGAGCCAACAGCAGGACTTGACCCAAAAGAGAGGATAAGGTTTTCTAATATTATAAGTGAAATGTCAGAGGATAAGATAGTCATACTTTCAACTCATATATTATCAGACATAGAAGCTATAGCAAATGACTTAATAATAATTAGGCAAGGTGAAGTAGTAGAAGCAGATAATATTGATAACTTAGTTGAAAAAGTAAAAGGCAAGGTATGGGAAGTTTTAGTTGATAAAGATATGTTTAATAAGCTAAGTGCAGAAAGAAAGATAATACATAGAAAACAAGAAGGAAAAAGTATACTAGCAAGATATGTAGGTGAAAAATACCAAGGTATTGAAAATAAAGCTGTAGAACCTACTTTAGAAGATTATTATGTAGCAAATTGTCTCTAAATTAATAATAAAATGATATAGGTATTGAGAAATAGAAAATAAAAAGGAATGGATATAAATAATTATGTTAAAAAAATAACAATGATGAGTAAAAAGGAGAAGAAAATGAAAATAAGAAAAAGTTTAGTAATAATAGCTTTAGTAACAATGAGTGCAATTTGTAGTGTGGGATGTAGCTCAAGAAATGGAGATGTGAATAACGTAAGTGGAGAAGTAATAGATAGGCTTCCAGAAGACCAAAAAGATACAGAAATAGATAAAGCTCTTGCAAAGATAAGAAAAGAAAGAAAAGAAAGCGTAACTGTTAAAAATGGAGTTACAATAATGACATCAAATAATGGTATGGGACTTCCTGGTCAAAGTAAAAACATGCCTAATTTAGGTGATGAAAGTATGGATGATATAGAAGCACGTATAAATATAGTACTTAATTACCTTGAATATGAATTAAAATTACCTAAAAGAGGAGATATAGGATACGATACAAGTAGATGTATAGATCCAAGAATAAATGCAATATATGATGATGAAGATAAGGGAGTAGCAAGTGGATACGAAAATGAAAATATATATATAGAAGAATATGAAACAGCCAAAGAAAATGTGTATAGTTATTTAATAATGGTAAGAGATTCAAAGAATAGTGAATGGAAGATAATACATGACGGAAACAGCTATAAAAAATAGTAGGAGAGATAGCTATGAAAAATTTAGTGAAATTTGAGTTTAGAAAGATTTGGACAAAACTTACCTTAATATCCGTTATATCTTTAATTGTAGTTAGTACAATAGTAACCACAATTGGATATTATTCAATTGATAGCGCTGTTAATAGCAAAGGGGAAGAAGTAAAAGGAATTAAAGCATTTAGAGTAATAAAAAATGAAAGTGAAAATATGAAAGGCCTAATGGATCAAGATTATCTGGATAAGTTAGTAGAAGATTTTAATTCTAGCAAAGAAAAATTAAATTTTGAAGATAGGCTAGGACTTTGGCTTACAAGGTTTGATGTATCAAATCATATTATAAATTATGCTAATTACGGAAAAGAAAGTTTTAATATTTATATGGGCTTAGATTTTAATTTTTTAAAGTCAGAAAAAGACTTCTATAATCAATATAAAAAAACTGTAAAAGATAATATATTATTCGATAATCAGCAGTTATGGTTTAAAT
The DNA here is from genome assembly GCF_017590215.1 of Clostridium sp. CCUG 7971. Taxonomy (GTDB): domain Bacteria; phylum Bacillota; class Clostridia; order Peptostreptococcales; family Peptostreptococcaceae; genus Faecalimicrobium. The sequence goes on along the minus strand of NZ_JAFFPK010000051.1, from coordinate 18,147 downwards.
ATAGTGATAAAAATATAGAAAAAATTAATGAAAAAGTAGACAATATAAAAACTCCTTTTAATGTTGACTATTATGAAGGTATAAATAATTTGATGTGGCAATTTTCAGAACAATTTTTATTTGTGCCTTTAGTGATAGGTTTTTCATTAAGTTCATTTTTTTCAAAAGATAGTAATAATGGAATAGACGAACTTACACTTTCTTCAAAATATGGAAGAAAGAAAAATATGAATGCAAGGATTATATCAGGAAATATATTTACAGTAGTAGTTTATGCCATATTTATAGCAACTCTACTTATAGAACATCAGTTAATGGGATCACTACAAGGTTGGAATCAATCAATACAAAATATTTTCCATACTTGTATATATAATATAAGCTTAGGTACGGGAGTACTAATTATGATAGGACAAGGATTATTAACAACATTACTTGTAGCAAATTTAGTTATGTTTGTATCTATAAAAATAAAATATTCAAAGCTAGCTACACTTTTAGCTTTAGGTGGTGTAGGTATACTTGAAAGGTTGACATATACAGATAACTCCCTACAGTTACAGCTTAATCCAATGTATTTTAGCACAAGTTTATATGCTGGATCCCCAAGTGTATTTAATATTTTCTATTTTATAGGAGATACAATGATTCCGTATATAGTGGCATTTCCAATATTAGTAATACTATATATTGTGATTATAAGAATTTTAACAAAAAGAGAGTACAAAAGATACAGACTAAACTAATAAAAATTAGATATAAAATATAAAACTAGGCGGTTTGAAAAAATGAAAGATATTATAAGAGTTGAAAGTAAAAGAATATTAGGTTTAAGGAACCTTTTTATAATCTCTGTTATAATCCTTATATATTCTATATTTAGTAGTATATTATCTTTGAAAAATTATGATGTATATGATTCAAGTAGAAATATTATTATATCAAGCAAAGAGAACTTAAAAGAATCAAAAAAAGATGAACATAAAATCCTACTAGATGAAAAAGCTATCAAGGATGTTGTAGAGAGAAAAGACAAAAGTAAATACTTATATAATTCAGTTTTAGTTACGCTAATAGGTTCAAATTATGATAAGAACATAGAAGAACTAACTGATGAAGATATAAGTAATTTTTATAACAATAGAATAGCAACTATAAAAGCTAAGTTAGCTAAACGTAGTAAAGTAAAAGATATAGAGAAACTAGATATAGACTTAAAAAATGTTAGTAAACCTATTCAATTAGGATATGCAGAAGGATGGAAAAATCTTAATAACGATATGACAGATTTTGTAACGGTAATAACGTTTTTTATACCTTTTTTATTACTTTCTATATTTGGAGAAGATTCAAAGTCAAATATGAAACAATTATATATGGCAACTAAATATGGAAAGAGTTACTTAGTTAAAAGCAGAGTAATTACAGCCATAGGAGTAGGAACAGTAATTTATTTTATTGCAGTAGGAATATTTTCGCTGTGTAAATTGTTTGTATTTGGATTTGAAGGAGATAATTTACCTATTCAAAATAATATAAATAATTTCATTTCCATATATAACATTACTTTCTTTGAACAGTATATAATAAATGTTATTGTTGGATATTTTACAATGCTAGTTTTAGTGGGAATGACCCTGTTAACAACTATATTAGCAGGCCAGATAATATCCTCAGCAGCAGTCGTTACATTTTTTTTAACTATAATGACTATGTTACCTAATCACAAATTTGAATTTAATCATTACTTTAAAAATTTTCTACCATATCATATGACTGATTTCAATAGGTATTATGTTTTTCCAGAAATATATACAATGTTTGGAAATATAGTACCTACATATATAATGGTTATAATAGTGGCGATATTAATATTTATAATATTAATTGGAAGTACGGTGGTTATATCAAATAAAAAAACTAGCAAAGGGTGGAGAATATAAAAACATAATATAAATCAATCGTGGGTATTATTCCTGAGAATCGTCTCCACCATTGAAATCCACGAAAAGGTATTGGCTAAATAGTCAATATCTTTTTTAGTATGTAAATGTTAAGATATGATATTATAAAATAAAACACAAAACAGGGAGATTATGTGTATGTTTAAAGAACATATTTTAGTAGTAGAAGATGATGTAGATATAAATAATCTAATAAAAAAGAAATTAGAAAAAGAAGGATACAAAATAACTCAAGCATTTTCAGGTACTGAAGCATTATTACAGCTATCAATATCAGAATTTGACTTAATATTATTAGATTTAATGTTGCCAGGAATAAATGGAGAGGAAATAATAAATAAAATAAGAACTGAAAAAGAAATAGCAATAATAGTAATATCAGCAAAAACATCTCTAAAAGATAAAGTAAAGGTATTAAATATAGGTGCAGATGATTATATAACCAAGCCTTTTGAAACAGAAGAAGTATTAGCCAGAGTAAATTCAAGCCTAAGAAGATATAGAAAGTATGAGATAAGCACAAATCAAAGTGAAAAATACAAATTTAAAAATATAGAACTTGAAGAAGATACAAGAAAAGTAACAGTAAAAGGAATAGAGATACACTTAACGGGTCATGAATTTGATATTTTAAGTATCTTAATAAAAAATCCTAATAGAGTATATTCGAGGGAGACTCTATATGAACAGGTGTGGAAAAATGGATACTATGGAGAAGATAATTCAGTAAATGTTCATATAAGCAATATTAGAAAAAAGATAAAGTTAGTATCAGAGAATGAAGAGTACATAAAAACTGTGTGGGGAATTGGATTTAAATTAAATACTAATTAAGAATAATCTTTATACTTTCTTTAAACTTTCTTGAATATTTATTAAAAAAAATTTATATCATATATATTGTAGGTTAGTTAATGATTTCTAACTTAATTAAATAATAAAGGAGAAAGGTATGAAGGAAGTTATAAAAACTTATGGTTTATCAAAGCAATATAAGAATTTTGATGCCTTGAAGGATATTAATATTAATGTTAAACAAGGGGATATATATGGATTAGTAGGTGATAATGGAGCAGGTAAGACTACTTTACTTAGGATATTAACAGGTCAGTCATTATCTAGTGAAGGTAGTTTTGAATTATTTTCAACTTCAAATGATAAAGACTTAAAGGAAGTAAAAAAACACATAGGTGTTATCATAGAATCACCAAGTTTTTATCCGAATCTTACTATTGAAAAAAACTTAGAATATTATCGTATTCAAAGAGGTATACCAGGAAAAGACAAAGTAGGAAAAGCACTTAGAGAAGTTAATATATATGAAGCTAGAAAGAAAAAGTTTAGTCAATTATCTTTAGGTATGAAACAAAGACTTGGGTTAGCATTATGTATTATGGGAGACCCAGAGTTATTAATACTTGATGAACCTATTAATGGATTAGACCCATCAGGTATTATTGAAATTAGAAATCTTTTATTAAGACTAAATAAGGAAAAAAATATCACTATATTAATATCAAGCCATATACTTTTAGAGTTAGCTAATATTGCGACTTGCTATGGATTTTTAAATAAAGGAAGGTTAGTAAAAGAAATATCTGCAAGGGAACTTAATGAAAATTGTAAAAGCTATTTAGAAATTAAGGTAACTAATGCTAATAAACTAGCGGCATTGTTAGAAGAGAGACTGAGATATAGTGATTATAAGGTTTTACCACAAGATGTAATACAGTTGTTTGATGAAGATAGAAATCCAGAAAAAGTAAGCAAACTTATAATTAAAAACGGAATAGGACTAAGCTCACTAGAGGAAAAAACTATCGATCTTGAAAACTATTATATGTCATTGATGGGGGGGACTTATAATGTTTAATTACATAAAAAGTGAGTTTTATCGTAATATAAATACGAAAGGAAACTATATATTTTTATTTGGAAGTATAGGGTTTGTGGTATTTATAAATGTAGCCTTAGGATTATTTGCAAATAGTCAGGTTAATTTTCCATATGGATCTACTAAATATTCTCTTAGTAGTTTCTATACTTATATTGGATTATTAATGCTTATATCTGTTTATTTAGTATCATTAATCTTTGGTCAAGAATTTAAAAATTCTACACTAAAAAATTCTATTTCATTTGGTATTTCTAGAGGTGAAATATATTTTGGAAAGTGGTTAGTAGAAGTAGTAATATGTATAATAAACTTAGTATTAATTAGTAGCGCATATGTTATAGCAGCCTATGTAATGTTAGAGGATAGTGGGATAATATATTTACAAGATTTTATGCGAGCAATAGTAGCAAGTTTACCTTTATTATTAGTTTGTGTTAGCGCATCTAATTGTTTTTATTTTATATTTGATAATGAAGCTATGGCTGTGACAGTTTGGTCAATTATTATAGTTTTTGTGCCATTATTAATATCAATGGCAGGAAGAAAAATAATAATATTAGAGAAAATATCAGGCTGGTTACCATGGAATATAGCTGGAAATGCTATATTTGATAGTAGTATAGGCAGAATAATTATGCCATGGAATAGTAGTGATGGTTTTATTAGATGCTTTATAGTAGGAGTTATTGGAGTGGGAGTTTTCTATATCTTGGGACTTATAATGTTTAAGAAAAAAGAAATAAAATAAGAGAAAGTAGGTGTGTAGATGATGAAATTGATTTTATTAATGTTATTAATAACAAGTGTATATTTTTCTACACGCTTTTTCTTACTTTCTAGAAATATTAATAAAGTAATTAAAGATTTTAAATATATTTCTGAAAATATGGATACAAATCGAAAGTTTAAATTAGGATATCCAGATAGAAATTTAGAAAAATTACTAGTTGAGATAAATAACTATTTAGAAGAAACACAAAACTATAAATTAAAATATATAAAAAGAGAAGAAGATATTAGAAAAGAAATTGAAAATATATCTCATGATTTAAGGACTCCATTAACCTCTATTAGAGGATATTTAGAGTTAATAGATGATGAGGATATTACGGAAAATGAAAAGAAAGATTATATTCAGATTGTAGAAAAAAGGGCTAAAGTTCTTCAAAATCTAATTCAAGATTTTTATGATTTAAGCAGGCTTGAAAATAATGATTATAACTTTAATATAGAAATTATAGATATTAATAAAGAATTAAAAGAACAGATACTTATGTTTTATAATGATTTTGAGAATAAGAATATAGATGTGGACATAAAATTAGAAGAAAAACCGATGTTTGTAAACTTAGACAAAAATGCTATTGAAAGAGTATTTCATAATCTAATTCAAAATGCTACTAAATATAGTAAGAGTAAGTTCTGTATTTCAATGAATAGGACAGATAATGGAATTATTATAGAGTTAAAAAATGATGTAGATGATATAAATAAAGAGGAGTTAGATTTATTGTTTAATAGATTCTATATTAAGGATAATTCAAGGAGTAGAGATAGTTCGGGACTAGGTTTAACTATAACTAAGTTTTTAGTTGAGTCTATGAATGGAAAAATTGAGGCTAAATTAGATAAAGGATATATTATATTTAAAATTAAGTTTTAGTTTAGATGATTTTAAGATAAACTAGATAAGTGTTCCAATAAATATTTAAAACGTGGGTATTATTCCTGTGAATAGTCTCCACCATTGAAATCCACAAAAAAGTATTGATTGAAAAATCAATACTTTTTTTATATAAAAATCAAAGTAGGTAGATTTAAAACACATTTTATAAGGTTATATACTTATTTAGTTTTATGTAATATTATGGTGAAATAAATTATAATTGTTATATTATGTATGAAGATGGGAGAATGAGGAATGGATTTTTTTTCAATTTCAGTGATTTGTGATATTTGTGGAGAAAAGGCAGGATTGAATAGATTTAAAACACAAGATGGATTGATATGTAAAAAAATGTTTTAAAAAATGTGGTTTTAATTTAAATGTACCAATTATGCAATTTAGTACTGAAAGAATAAAATCAATTTTGTATAATGATAAAAAAAACGAAGAAGAATTAGAAAAATTTCATGTTACAAAGAGCATAGGAAGTTTCTTAGAGTTTGATGAAAATCAACGTAAAATTAAAATTATCAATTCCACTCAAGGGCAAAAAATAAAATTTCAAATCTACAATTATGAAGATATTTCAAATTGTGAACTATTAGAAGATGATGTAAATGTTACAAAGGGTGGTCTTGGCAGTGCTATTGTTGGAGGTATGATTGCAGGTGATGTAGGCGCAGTTGTAGGATCTGTAACTGGATCTAAAAAAACTAAAAAAGCTTTTGTTAACACGTTAAGAGTTAGGATTACAGTAAATGATTTAACGGCTCCTACTGCTTATGTTCAACTAATTTCTAGGCAGACCAAAACAAATACTGCTTTTTGTCAAAATGCATATCGTTTTGCATATGATATTCTTTCAGTTCTTTCCATAATAATTAATGGAAATACACAAGATACTGCACAGCAACAATGTGGTTCATCTCAGATACTAGATGTTTCTGAAGAAATTAGAAAGTTTAAACAGTTATTAGATGAGGGAATAATTTCACAAGAAGAGTTTGACACAAAGAAAAAACAACTTTTAGAAAGTTAACTCAAGATGATTTTAAAAATTATAATGGTTGATTAAAAAAATAGAAGCCAATTATAAAATAGAAATGGTACCTATATGTAGTAATTAGTCACTATATATAATAGAATGAATAAAAGTATCTAGTTTTATACTAGATACTTTTTATTATTAAAAAATACTGTACTTATAATATAGAATATTATCTAAAATAAATTATGAAATAATATTTTAATGCCTAAGTGATTTATAAGTTCGACTTAATTATAACTGCACACAGAGTTTTTAAAAGTTATATTGATAATACTAGGTTATATACAATTATAAAAAGTTTTAAAAACTACTTATAGACTCCCTTCGTATCCACCATTGAAATCCACGAAAACACATTGACAATTTTGTTAGTGTGTTTTTGTGTGTACGGAACAGGCAACAACTTGACGGTGAAAGTCCGTTGCTTTTACCATTGAAGTATCGTGTAAAATTATTTCACAATCTTTATCAGATTTAACAATTAAGTTAATCCAATCTATTATATCTTTTCTATAATCCCGTTCCATTGCAATGTAATCACCTTGACTTTTTCAGTGAGTTCTTAAGTAAGGAATTATCCGTGAACAACAATAGCCCATTTTATTTTTATTTAAAACCTTATATCCAGGTAGCTTAAGATTGTAAAATGAAGTGATATATACATCTTCATTTACAAGCCACTCAATGAATAAATTTCATGATTTAGTTAAGAATGGAGATAAATGCAAAGATTTTATATAGAAATAATTTTAAAATTAAATTATTAACGTAACGTATTGATTTATTATAAAATATTCAATATACTTAAATTAATAGGTTATATATACAGAAAGTACCATGAAGGTAGAAATTTCTACATGAAGTAGAATGATATTTTTGTGGTATTTTTTGTTATGCAAAAATATATTGAGGGGGTATATCATGATAAGGGGTATTAGAAAGAAACTTAGTTTATTTTTAATAGTAAGCTTAATGGCAGCGAGCATGATTGGATGCAGTTCATCAACTAGTGAGGGGAATAAAGAAGACAAAAAAAATGATATGCTAGTAATAGCAACGGCTAATGACATTGGAGACTTAAATGCACATGGATATAGTCCTATGTATGGTCAAAACTTTTTGTATGAAGGCTTAACTACTTTTGAAGAAGGGGAAGTAAAGCCTGCATTAGCAGAAAAATGGGATGTTTCAGAAAATGGTAAAGAATACACTTTCTATTTACGAAAAAATGTAAAATTTACTGATGGTTCACAACTTAATGCTAAAGTAGTTAAGAAGAACTTTGATGCGTTTTTAAAGAATAAAGATGCGCATTCTTTCTTGGAGTCAGTTAATTTAATGGAATCTGTAGAGGTAGTAGATGACCATACAGTAAAAATAAAGTATAAAGAGTCATATTATCCAGTTCTACAAGAACTTGCTTTATCTAGACCGGTTCGTATAATGGCTGAGGCATCATTTCCAGATGATGGAGATACATCTGAAAAAATAAAAGAGCCAATAGGTACAGGTATGTGGAAGCTAAAAGAGCATAAAGCAGGAGAGTATGCTATTCTTGAGAGAAATGAAGATTATTGGGGAGAAAAACCAAAGTTTAAGGAAGTTAAAATGGTAGTTACTCCAGATGGTGATACTGCAGTAAATGCTTTAAAAGCTGGAGAAGTTAATATGATATTTGATGTTGAAAGTAGGCTATCACCAGATGCATTTAATGAATTGAAATCAAGTGGATTTAAAACTCAGGTTTCACAGCCTTTAAGTACAGTTTCTTTAATCGTAAATGCTACTAATGGAGCTACAAAAGATTTAAAAGTGAGAAAAGCATTACAACACGGAGTAGATAAAGAAGTTATTTCAAAGCATGTATTTTATGGGTTGCAAGAACCGGCAGATACATTATTTGATAAAAATGTTCCTTATTGTGATATCAATTTAGCAAAATATGAATATGACCTAGAAAAAGCAGGAAGAATGCTTGATGAAGCGGGTTGGAAATTAGAAGAAGGTAAAGAGTATAGATCTAAAGATGGAAAAGAACTAGAATTAGGTTTTTATTATGATGGGGATAATGTCATATACAAATCTTTAGGAGAAGTACTACAAAGTGAATATAAAAAGATGGGTGTAAAGATAAACTTAGAATCTCAAGAAAGACAAGCCTTAATTGATAAGACTAAGAGTGGTGATTTTGACATAACTATAACTGAAACATGGGGAGATCCATATGATCCACATACATTAGTAGCTTCTATGAAAAATGAGGGATATGCAGATTATCAAGCTCAAAAGGGACTTCCTATGAAGAACGAATTAGATGAAAAAATAGGTAAGGTTATAGTCGAAAATGATGAAAAGACTAGACAAGAACTATATACTGATATATTAACAACATTACATGATCAAGCAGTATACTTACCAATTTCTAAGACTACAAGATTAGTTGCATGTGATAAAGACTTAGAAGGAATAAAGTTTAATACACTTTACTACATACCAATTGAAGATGTTACTAGAGAGTCTAAATAAGATAAATACATAGTTAGATTAAAGTATAAATAAACTTAAGCTCTAGTTATAGTAAATTAATACTAGAGTTTAAGTTTATTGTAATTATAAGACAGGAGGACTTATAATGAAGAAATATGTTTTAAAGAGACTGATTACATTAGTACCCATATTGATTGGAATCTCAGTAGTAGCATTTCTTTTAGTTAGGATTATGCCAGGAGATGCAGCAACAGCATATTTAACTACAGCAAATATTCCTGTAACTGAAAAAAACATACAAATAGCAATGGCAAACCTAGGATTAGATAAACCTATAATAGTTCAATACTTTGATTGGATAAAAAACGTAATACAATTTAATTTAGGAACATCATATATATCTAAAACTTTAGTATCTCAAGAGTTATTATCAGGTCTAAAATATACTATGATGTTAGCAGCTACATCACTATTATGGATATTTGTTATTAGTATTCCACTGGGTATGTACTCAGCAACTCACCCAGGTAAAAGAGTGGATAATCTAAGTCGTATATTTGCATTTATTGGTTCGTCTATGCCTACATTTTGGCTAGGATTTTTATTGGTACAATTCTTTTCAATAAAATTAGGCATATTACCAGTGGCTGGAGCTGAGAAATTATCAAATATTATATTACCATCAATAACATTAGCTTTTGGATATGTTCCAACTTACTCGAGAATATTACGAAATAGCTTACTAGAAAATATGAAGTCACCATCAGTCACTTATGCTAGGGCAAGAGGAATAAGTGAAAAAAAGATATTATTTAATAATGTTTTAAGAAATTCTTTGATACCGATAATAACTTCTCTAGGAATGAATTTTGGAGGAATGTTATCAGGAAGTGTAATAGTTGAGAATGTTTTCTCATGGCCAGGTCTTGGACGTGTAATAGTCGGGTCAATTTCACAAAGAGATTATCCTATGATTCAAGGATACATAATACTTATGGCAGTAATATTTATTTTGAGTAATCTTTTAGCTGATTTAGCATGTGCAAGCATTGATTCAAGAATAAGATTGGAAGGATAGATTTATGAATATAAAAGAAATTACACAGAATCTATTAAAACACAAGTTAACACTATTATGTTTTATTTTTATAATTATAGTAATAATAACAGGAATTTTTGCACCAATTATAGCACCACATGATCCTTTGGAAATGGAGCTTACAAAAAAGTTTATGCCTATATCCATAGAATATCCTATGGGTACTGATAATATGGGTAGATGTATATTTTCTAGAATAGTTCATGGTATTAGACCAACCATTGGATTTTCTTTAATTGCATGTGCAGTATCATCAACTTTTGGAATATTTATAGGAATGTTATCAGGATTTAAAGGTGGGAAAATAGATATGATAATTATGAGATTATGTGATGTATTATACTCTTTTCCAAGTTTAGTTTTAACCTTAGTAATAGTAAGTTTTTTAGGACCGGGTATAAAAAATATTATCATAGCTATGATTTCTGTACAATGGATTTGGTATGCAAGAGTATCAAGAAATTTGACAATAAGGGAGAGAGAGCTAAGTTATGTAGCTTGTAGTAAATTAGTTGGATCATCAAACATAAAAATTTTAATTAAATCTATTTTGCCAAATATTTTTCCGCAAGTATTGGCTATAATAACAATTGATTTTGGTCACACAATATTAGCAGTATCAGGATTTTCTTTTTTAGGGCTTGGAGTTAAGGCACCTCTGCCAGAGTGGGGGATGATGATAAATGATGGACGTTCATTTATGCATAGCAATCCAATGCTAATGTTTTGGCCAGGTATTATGATTTTACTTGTAGTTTTAAGTACAAATATAATAGGAGATAAATTAAGAGATACTTTAGAAGAGGTAGTTAGTTAGTAAATATTAATTTTATAGGGGGATTTTAAACATGGGAGATAATTCCGTTTTAAAAATTGATAATTTAAAAATTGAATTAATTTATAAAAATCAAAAGCTAATAGCAGTAAAGGATGTAAGCTTTGACTTAGACCCAGGAAAGACCATAGGAATTATAGGAGAAAGTGGTAGTGGTAAGTCTATTACATGTTCTGCAATACTAGGGCTTTTAGAAGATAAAAAATGGATTATAAATGGAGATATTTACTTTGGAGAAACACCAATTCCTTATAGAAGCAATAAAGATATGAATAAATTTAGGGGAAAGCATATTGCACTAATAACACAAAATCCAATGAGCGCCTTTGATCCTCTTAGAACTATAAGATATCATTTTATAGAAACACTTACTACTCATAAAAATATGTCTAAAAAAGATATTGAAAAAAAAGCCATATATATTCTCAATAAGATGAAAATTCAAAATCCTAAAAATGTATTAGATAGTTATTCTTTTGAGCTAAGTGGTGGTATGCTACAGCGTATAATGATAGCAATAGCAATTGCACTTGAGCCAGAGGTATTAATTGCTGATGAGCCAACTACAGCTCTTGATTTAACAGTTCAATACGAAATAATAAAAATACTTTCTAAAATGCAAAAGGATTTAGGTACTTCAATAATTCTAGTATCTCACGATTTAGGAGTAGTATCAGAATTAGCAGATGAAGTACTAGTAATGTATGGCGGAAGTATAGTAGAAAAAGCACCTATAAATGAAATTATGATAAGTCCAAAACATCCATACACAAAAGGATTAATATCATCTAGACCTAATTTTTCTAAAGAAAGATTAGCTATATTAGAGGGAACACCACCGAACTTATTTGAAAGAGGAGATGGATGTGAATTTTATAATAGATGTAATAGAAAAAATGAAAAATGTAAAAATAATGTGATTTCTAGTATTAAAATAAATCAAAATCACGAGGTAAGATGTATTCATTTTGAGGAGGAGGCATATAGTTTTGGAACTGCTTAATATAAAGGAAGTAAAAAAAGTATATAAACTAAAAAGTAAAGAGAAATTATATGCAGTTGATGGAGTTAGTTTAAATATTAAAAAAGGCAAGTGTATAGGATTAGTAGGAGAAAGTGGCTGTGGAAAGAGTACTTTAGGTAAAATGATATTAGGAGTAGAAGGTATTACAGATGGAAGTATAGCTTTTAAAGGTAAAGAAGTACGAGATATTAAAAGAAGAGATGTACTTAGAAAAGAATTACAAATGGTTTTTCAAGATAGTCTAGCAGCAGTAAATAGAAGAAGTACAGTACTAGAAATTATAGGAGAACCACTAAGTAATTTTTATAAATTATCAAAAGAAGATAAAGTAAAAAGAGTAGAAGATCTTCTAGAAAAAGTTGGAATGAATAGAAGTGATAAAAATAAATTTCCACACCAATTTAGTGGAGGTCAGTTACAACGTATATGTATAGCAAGGGCATTGGCATCTAGTCCTAGTCTATTAGTTCTTGATGAACCTTTAAGCAGTCTAGATATTTCAATACAAGCACAAATTCTAAATTTATTATCAGATCTTAAGAAAGATTTAGATTTAACTTATATTTTGATATCTCATGATTTAGAAGCAGTGTATTATCTATCAGATTCAATAGTCGTTATGTATAAGGGAAAGATTATGGAGCATATAGAAGATATAAAAGATTTTTATGAAATGAAGCATCCTTATACTAGAAGGCTGTTAGCATCATCATATCAATATAGAAGTAAAATTGATGATGTGATAGAAGAAGTTAATAACTGTGAGAGTATAGATGGATGTCCTTATTTTAATAGATGCATAAATGCTAGAGATATTTGCAAAGAAAATTCTCCAAAACTTGTTGAAGTATCTGAGGGGCACAAAATTGCGTGTCATTATGCATAATAATTAATTGAAAAACTTTGTGATGAAATTTATATTGTTGGAGATGGAAGCTTAAAGATTATTAGTGAAAAAGAGATACAAAGGTATAAAAGAAGATAGATGTAAGAGAGTGCTTTTTATATGACTTAATAAATCATTTATAAGCACTCTCTTTTAATTATCTCATTATTGTGTATGTCATATAGGATACATATATAGCAAGTAAAACGAAACCTTGATTTTTAGCAATATATAAGTGGTTTTTTATTTTATCATATATGTAATTAGTACTTAGACCAATACAGACAGATCTAATATCTCCTACAATAAAATTTATAATTAGTTCCATATAGATAGCACCTTCTTCCTGATTAATGTAGGAACGATGACTATATGAAACTACCACTCATAGACTGTAGTTTCTTTTGTTGTATTAACTTATTATTACTTTTATCTATAACATTTCTTTGTTCTATCCTAAAGATAATTAAGAATTGATATAATAATTAATGTAAAATAATAAAAGGGGGAGAGTATTATGGAAAAAATTATTCTAATAGAAGATGATGCAAAAATAAGAATAGAACTCAAAAATTTCTTACTAAATTATAACTATGAAGTAGTAATAATGGAAGAATTTGAAAATATAATAGAAAATACATTAAATGAAAATCCTCATTTAATATTATTAGATATAAACCTACCAATATATGATGGTTACTACATATGTAGAGAAATAAGGAAAAAATCAGATGTACCAATAATAGTAGTGACAAGCAGAGATACAGAAATGGACGAGCTAATGAGTATGAATCTAGGAGCAGATGATTTTATAACAAAACCATATAATACTCAAATACTTCTAGCTCATATAAATTCAATTCTAAAAAGAACCTATAAAAAAACATCAGTAAAAACCCTTACTTATAAAAAATTAGAATTAGATTTGTCAAAGAATAGTATTTATTTTAATGATAAGGAATTAGAGTTAACGAAAAATGAATTTAGGATACTTAATTGTTTAATGAAAAATCAAGGTAAGATAGTATCTAGAGGAGACCTAATGGACTATTTATGGGACTTAGATTTATTTATAGATGATAATACACTAACGGTAAATATAAATAGACTTAGAAAAAAACTAGAAACTGTAGGATGTAGCGATTATATACAAACAAGAAGAGGTGTAGGCTATATAATGCCGTAAATTATGAACATAAAAAAATATATAAAAGATAAACAGTTATACATAGTATTAAGACTAGTATTTATATTTTTTGTAGTGTATATATTAAATTTGCTTCAAGTAGAAGTTATAACTATAAAATTTATAATAATGTTATGGATTGTATTGAATGCTATTGAAATTATACATGACTATAATAAAAAAGCTATCTATTACAATGAAGTTGAAAATATTTTAAGACATTTAGATAAAAAGTACTTACTACCAGTAATAATAAATAGGCCAGAATTTATAGAAGGCCAGATTTTATATGATGTACTTAGTATTACAGACAAATGTATGAATGAAGAAGTAAATAAGTACTTATTTATGCAAGAGGAGTATAAAGAGTACATAGATATGTGGGTACATGAAATAAAAACACCAATAGCTTCAAGCAAACTGGTAATAGAAAATAATAAAAACGAACATACATTAAGTATCTTAGAGGAAATAGAGAAAGTTGAAGACTACATAAATCAAGTACTATATTATTCTAAAAGTAATGAGCTAGAAAGAGATTATATAGTGAAAAAAATAAACTTAAGAAGATGTGCAAATAACGTAATAAAGAAAAATAAAAAAAGTATTAGGGAAAAGCAAATTTCAATAGATATAGAAGATTTTGAAAGGGAAGTTTATTGTGATAATAAATGGTTAGAATTTATTTTAAATCAAATAATAGTTAACTCTGTAAAATACATAGCTAATAAAAATGTAAATAAGAAATTAGAAAAAGAAAAGGGAAAAATAAAAGTTTATATTAAAGAACACAATCACAGCACAGAGTTATACATTGAGGATAATGGAATAGGAATTGATGAAAAAGATGTAAAGAAAGTATTTGAAAAAGGATTTACAGGGATTAATGGAAGAAAATTAAAAAAATCAACAGGCATGGGACTGTATATATCTAAAAAACTGGCAGATAAAATGTCCTTAGGTATATCAATATACTCAAAAGTAAATGAATATACAATAGTTAAGATTACCTTCCCAGAAAATAACACAATGAGAGTGATAAATAATTAATATATATAACTGAAACTTACATTGATGTAAGCTTTATGTAAGGTTTAGTTATTAAAGAAAACCTCTAATATCTATAAACTATAAATATAACAAAAATGAAATCAAGTAAAAGTGGCTTGTGGGACTGTATAAGATAGATACACTAGAGAAAAATTTATTAGATAGTAGATGGGATATTTTAGGGAGGTAAAA
The DNA here is from genome assembly GCF_017590215.1 of Clostridium sp. CCUG 7971. Lineage (GTDB taxonomy): Bacteria > Bacillota > Clostridia > Peptostreptococcales > Peptostreptococcaceae > Faecalimicrobium. The sequence goes on along the minus strand of NZ_JAFFPK010000051.1, from coordinate 2,813 downwards.
TATGAGTACAATATTACAAGTAAAAAACATAGAAAAGTACTACGGAAATAAGAGGAACTTAACAAAAGCTATAAATAATATATCTTTTGAAGTTGATAAAGGTGAATTTGTAGGAATAATGGGTCCAAGTGGAAGTGGAAAAACTACTTTATTAAACTGTATAGCTACAATAGATAAGGTAACAACAGGATCAATAAATATAGAAGGTAAAGACATAACCACTTTATCTAGAAAAAATATAGAAAAGTTTAGAAGAGAAAATTTAGGATTCATATTTCAAGATTTCAACTTACTAGATACATTAAATGTTTATGAAAATATATCATTAGCATTATCAGTTATAGGAGTAAAGGGAAAAGAGATAGATATAAAAGTAAAACAAGTAGCTAATAAGCTTAATATATCAGATATATTAAATAAGTTTCCTTATGAAATATCAGGTGGTCAAAAGCAAAGGGTAGCTTCTGCAAGAGCAATAATAACTAATCCATCATTGATACTAGCTGATGAGCCAACAGGTGCACTCGATTCTAAGTCTTCAAGGATACTCCTTGAAAGCATGGAAGATTTGAATGAAAGCTTAAATTCTACAATAATTATGGTTACTCATGATGCTTTTACAGCAAGTTATTGTAAAAGGATATTATTTATAAAGGATGGTAAGATATTTAACGAACTTATAAGGGGAAATGATAGTAGAAAAGACTTTTTCAAAAGAATAATAGAAGTAGTAACGCTGCTTGGAGGTGACAATGAAAATGTTATTTAAGTTATCTTCAAGAAATGTAAAAAGGAGTATAAAAGATTATACTATATACTTTTTAACTCTAGTATTAGGTGTATGCATATTCTATGTATTTAACTCATTAGAATCTCAGACTATAATGATGGACTTACCAGAAAGTAAAAAAGTATTTGTAGAGTTAATATCAAGAGTAATATCAGTAGTTTCTGGATTTGTATCATGTATTTTGGGATTTCTAGTAATATATGCTAACAGCTTTATAATAAAGAAAAGAAATAAAGAATTTGGTATATATATGACCTTAGGTATTAGCAAAAGTAAAATATCAATAATGCTATTTGTAGAAACTATTATAATAGGGATTTTATCACTTTTAGTAGGTATATTTATAGGAGTATTTTTATCACAAGGTTTAGCTGGCATAACTGCTAAACTGTTTGAAGCGAGTATGACAAAATATCAATTTGTATTTTCAAAAGAATCTTGTTTAAAAACAGTATTTTATTTTGGAATAATGTTTTTTGTAGTAATGTTTTTAAATTTTGTAGTAGTATCAAGATACAATTTAATAGACTTAATATATAGGTCAAAAGCTAATCAAAAGCTTAAAGGTACAAATCTTTTACTATCAGTATTTTTATTTGTAATGTCTATAGTTTGTTTAGCTTTTGCATACAAATTTATCCTTGATAATCAGATATTCAATTTGAATGGTAAAGAATTTAATAGAGCCATAATTTTAGGAATTATAGGGACAGTTTTATTTTTCAGAGCTTTAGCTGGATTTTTAATAAAAGTTACACAAAGTAGTAAAAATTATTACTTAAAAAATCTTAATACATTTACTTTAAGACAACTAAACAGCAAAATAAATCTTCATTATGTATCTATGAGTATAATATGTTTAATGTTATTTATAGCAATAGGAATGTCTTCAACTGGCATTGGGATGAAGAGTACTCTTGAAAATACAGTAAGATTTCAAACTCCATTTGATATGTCAATGTATATAGAGGCTTTAGAAGAAAAAGATAACATAGAAATTGATGAATTTTTAAAATCTAAAGGTATACATTTAGGTAATTATGCTAGTGAGGTTATAAAGTATAATTTATATGATAATAATATTCCATTTAAAAAAATGTTTGAAAAGACTAATAGCCAATTTTTGAAAAAGCAGATAGACTCTATGAGAGAATTTAATGTGCCTGTCATTAAAATATCTGATTATAATAGAGTTATGAAAACTCAAGGAGAAGAAGAAATAAATTTAAAAGAAGATGAAGTTGTATTACTTACAGATATGGAATCTATGAGAGAACCTATTGTAGATTTTATAGAGAAAAACTATATTATAGATATAAATAATAATAAGCTAAACATTAAAAATGATTATGAATTTAAATCAATAGAAACACTTCCGATGAGTATGAATTTTTTAACTTTAATAGTAGATGATAAACAAGTTGAAAATATGAATATTTATAAAAAGTTCCTAAGCTTTAATTACAAAGGAAATAAATTGGAAACAGAGAGTAAGGTACTAAATGATCTTGAAAAAGTAGCAACTAATAATTTTGAAAAATTAGACATCAAAATATCAGCTATGACAAAAATACTATGTTTTGAAAGTAACATGGCAACAGCAAATATATTCTTGTTTGTAGGTATATATATAGGAATAGTATTTTTAATATCAAGTGCTGCAGTACTTGCTCTTAGTCAATTGTCTGGAGCTACTGAAAGTATAGAAAGATATAAGGCGATTAGAAATCTTGGAGTAAGTACAGAAATGATAAATAAGTCAATATTTGTACAAGTATTACTGTACTTCTTTTTACCAATAGGGCTTGCATTAGTTCATAGTATATGTGGAATAAAGGTAGCAAATAATTTTATTAAAGTCTTTGGAGACCATGATATGATAAGTAACAATATAGTTTCTATTGGAGCGATATTAGTTGTCTATGGAATTTATTTTATAGCAACTTATAATGGATATAAAAGAATAGTCAATAATGACTAATAATAAGAAAAATATTTAATCTTGGGTATGATTTTTGAGAAT